>JAFWPT010000338.1 GCA_017509375.1 Bacteroidales bacterium
AAGTCCTCTTTCGTCCGTTTATTCCTGCCATGTCCTTTGTTCATGCAGAAATGCTTGATAAAGCCATCCGTATTGGCAAATTAGTGGAATAAAAACGCTATCTTTGTACAATTCAAAATACGCGTGCGTGCGTGACCCCGGACCAAGGCCCTTTTCCTGGATAGGAAAGGCCGGTGCGGGTATATTCTTCGTCGATGGAAAACTCGGCGGGGAATGGAAGAATTGTACCAAGTCAATCACATGTCAAATAAAACCCAAACCATCCTCGTGACCGGCTCTGCCGGCTTCATAGGCTCCAACCTCGTCCTGCGCCTCCTGGAGAGCGAAGAGCCCCTTATTATTGTCGGCCTCGACAACCTCAATGACTACTACGATCCTTCGCTCAAGGAGTACCGTCTGGGCGTCATCCAAAAGAAGGCCGACACCGCCAAAAGGCATGCCTACAAGTTCGTCAAGGGCGACCTCGCTGACAAGGCCCTCATCGACAGCCTCTTCGAGGAAAACCATTTTGATATCGTCGTTAACCTAGCCGCTCAGGCCGGGGTCCGCTATAGCATCGAGAACCCGGATGCCTACATCCAGAGCAACATGATCGGGTTCTACAACATCCTGGAGGCCTGCCGGCACTCGTATGACGTTATTCCCGGCTCGACCGGGAATCCCGGATACCAGGGTGTCCAGCACCTGGTCTATGCCAGCTCCAGCAGCGTCTACGGCGGCAACAAGAAAGTCCCGTTCAGCACGGATGACAGGGTGGATAATCCGGTGAGCCTGTACGCGGCTACCAAGAAGAGCAACGAACTCTTCGCCCACTGCTATTCCAAGCTTTACAATATCCCGTCCACGGGCCTCCGCTTCTTCACCGTCTACGGTCCTGCTGGGCGCCCGGATATGGCCTATTTCGGATTTACGAACAAGCTGCTGAAAGGCCAGACCATCCAGATCTACAACTACGGCAACTGCCGCCGTGACTTTACCTATGTTGATGACATCGTGGAAGGCATCGTCCGGGTCATGCGCAAAGCCCCGGAAAAGAAGAACGGCGAGGACGGGCTTCCCATCCCTCCGTATGCCGTCTACAACATCGGCGGCGGCCAACCCGAGAACCTGCTGGACTTTGTCAATATCCTCCAGGAGGAACTCGTCAGAGCCGGAGTGCTCCCCAAGGACTATGACTTTGAGGCCCACAAGGAACTGGTGCCCATGCAACCGGGAGATGTACCGACTACCTATGCTGATGCGTCCGCGCTTGAACGGGATTTCGGGTTTACGCCGAAGATTACGTTGAGAGATGGGCTTCGGCAGTTTGCTGAGTGGTACAAAGAATACTATCAATAAAGACCAATGACCCAACTGACTGATAAAGAACGGGCTGCTCAGATGAATGACATGCGCTCGTTTGATGAGCAGATGCCTTGCGTGGGCATTTTCGGGTACGATCCGGCTGCTCATAGCTTAATCGGCATGCGAAAGAAGGAAATCACTCCGCAGCTGGTTGAGGCTGCAGCTGAGAAGGGGAGTCCCTTTATCAGTTATCCAGACATGAAAGGAGAGTTAAGTGCCGATGGTTCACGACTGGCGGGCCGTGTGGTATGGTCGATAGACAAGTTCATCGTTCAAGTTGGCAAATGGGCCGAGCCCATCCAGGAAGAACTTACAGAAATGCTGGAAAAGGAGTTTTCCTTGCCGTATTTCGAGTTCGTTTACGACGAACATTGGGACCTCGGCCATGGTTGGTCGGGGGATATGCCCAGATAAATGATGTACATTAGTCTGGCACATCCATGTGTTAATTTTGCCGGAAACGAATTGCGTAATGACCCAAAAACATCAGATTCAGCTATTTGAAGAGAAAAGGGTTCGGACCGTATGGGACGATAAGGAAGAGAAGTGGTATTTCTCCATTGTTGATGTATGCTGTGTCCTTACTGAGAGTAAGGACTCTCAGGCTTATTGGCGCAAACTTAAGCAGCGTCTCAAGGCTGAAGGAAATGAAACCGTGACAAATTGTCACGGTTTGAAAATGCGGGCTGCCGATGGAAGAATGCGTCTCACGGATGTGGCTGATACAGAGCAACTTTTCCGCTTGATTCAATCCATCCCTTCGCCCAAGGCCGAGCCTTTTAAGCAATGGATGGCTTCGGTTGCGGCCATGCGCATCGACCAGATGCAGGACCCGGAATTAGACTTCGAGCAAGCGTATGCCGACTACCGCCGCCTGGGCTACAGTGACAAATGGATTAACCAGCGCCTACGCAGCATCGAAGTGCGTAAGGAACTCACCGACGAGTGGGACCGTGCCGGAATAACCGAAGGGCAGCAGTACGCCAC
>JAFWPT010000339.1 GCA_017509375.1 Bacteroidales bacterium
ATGCGCCGGAACTGCTTCCAAGACCGACATTAAGACTGCACGAATCTATGCAGACAAATATTACGTCTTTGTGTATGCCGAATTCGACCTTTCCGATTACGATGCAGTCAACGAGGCCCATTTCCACTTCTATATCAACGGCGACAACGACACCTCCACCGGCGGATACAAGGGCGCATTCGACCAGGGCGAAACTCCTTGCGTTGACGTAATGACAGAAGGCGACGTAATTGCAGACGGAGCTGTTTGCGATTATGACCCTTCCGCCTTTGTTTGGGGCGGTCCCGCCAACTACGTCGACTGGAGCGACGAGTATTGGGGCGATCCTCTCGAGCTCACTGGCTTTGTACAAGGCAAGGGTACCAAAAAGGCTTTCGAGTTCCAGATTACCCGTGAGCTCTACCCTGCAGGCAAGCTTGCCAAGACCTTCACAATGGGCATAGACCTGCTCGTCAACGGCTGGGACGCCACCGGAGCTCTGCCCAATACCGAAGCAACCGAGATCAATCCCGCAGGAGAGGCTCCCCTGGTAGAGGTTTCCATAAACAAATAATATATATGAGAGTTTGGCTATACTGTCTAGCCGGGCTGCTGTGCCTGGCATCTTGCGAGCCTGTCGAAAATGACAAGCCCGGAGACGGCGGAAATACTCCCGCCGACCCCGGGTTTGTGGTCAGTGGCGCCCCGGACAGTCCGGTCAAGGCTTATTCAACTTTCACTTTGAGCGTGAGCTCAAAATCGGCCGGGTACATCGCTTTCAAGTCCGACAAACCTTCGGTAGCCGCAGTTACGCTGGCAGGGAGAAGGCAATACAAGGTTGACGTCAAGTCACCATCCGAAAAGACGGATGTAAACATCACCTTCACCCAGGAGGCCGATGAAGATTATCCGGAGGTAAGCAAAGCCGTATCTTTTACGGTACTGCCTGAGTCTACAAGCACCGATGCTACAATGCCATCCACGCCACATGCCGATTTGGAAGGAGTGAAGGTTAGTTTTTCCGAAAATACTGACCTTCTGTCCAACCCGGAAAGAGGCATTTACCGTTCCAGGAACTTCTATTCCGGTTCGCAGCCGGTCAGCGTTTCGGAGATAAAGGCGCAGCGTATCAGCGGCCATTCCCTTTGGTACTTCGGCTTCTACCTGACCGATTTCATGAACGGCGACATCTCACAAGCATTCCTGGATCTGTTCCAGGCCAACATGGACGCCCTTCGTGACGGCGGCGCAAAATGCATCCTTCGTTTCGCCTACAAAGACTATCATAAGGACGGTGAGATCATGGATCCGGAAGTCAAGCTTGTCTTGCGTCACGTCGAGCAGCTCAAGCCCCTGCTGCAGAAGAATGAAGATGTGATATTCGTTCTGCAGGCAGGATTCGTAGGCTCCTGGGGCGAGTGGTACTATACATCCCACTTCGGTTTCGCCCCCCGCACCGATGCCGACTACCTGCCCCGCAAGCGGCTCACCGAGGCCCTTCTGGACGCACTTCCCGTATCGCGCCAGGTCCAGCTGCGCACGCCTCAGTTCAAGATGCGCATGTTCGGGCTTTCCGTCAAGGACACCATCACTGCAGCAACAGCCCACAACGGCAGCGCACTGTCGCGTCTTGCCGGCCACAACGACTGCTTCGGAGCATCGTCGAACGATTACGGCACCTTCGACAACGAGAAGAGCGACCGCGCCTTCTGGAAAGGCGACACCCGCTATACCATAATGGGCGGAGAGACTTGCGGAGAGTCGGAGTACTGCCTCTGCGATGCTACTCTCAAAGACTTGGTCGACTACCATTGGACTCACCTCAACGAGGATTATCACACCGGTGGAATTAACCGCTGGAAGTCCAATAACTGCTATAACGAAATAGTGGCCCGACTTGGCTACCGGCTGGTAATGCGCGACCTTTTCTACTCAAAGGACTTTGCCGCCGGAAAGCCTTGCAGCGTGACCCTGCGCTTCTACAACACCGGGTTCGCCGCCCCTATGAATCCCCGCAACGCCACGCTAGTATGGGTAGATCCCGACGGCAAGAGCAAAGAGTTCAGCCTCGGTTCCGACCCCCGCACCTGGCATCCAGGCTGGCACGTTGTAAGCGCCAGCTTTACCCCCACAAGTGCAAAAGGCACGCTGTATCTCTCTTTGAGCGATCCCCTGCTTCAGGGACGTCCCGAATACAGCATAGCTCTGGCCAACGAGGGCGTATTTGATTCTTCTACAGGACTTAACAAATTGTTTGAAATCAAATGAGGCGTCTCTTTCCATATATAGTAC
>JAFWPT010000340.1 GCA_017509375.1 Bacteroidales bacterium
GGAAAAAGCCCCAGCGATGGCCCGAGGCGAAGCGGGAAGAGCCGTCGTAGCGGCCGGACAATTCGAGCAGGTAGCGGCCCTTGTAGTCGTAGTTAACCCTTCCGAAAAAGCCCAGCAGGGCATATTCGCTCTGTTCTCCGTCGATGTACTGCTTGGAGGAACCGTCAACGTCGGTACCCGCCAGCGAAAGGTCGTTAAGGGTATCGGAAATCAGATAATAGGCAATAGCTTCAAGGTACTGGCTGTACTGCGTCTCGTAGTTGCCGCCCGCTACCGCCGTAATGTGATGGCCGCCGAAAGTGTCTTCGTAGGTGGCGAAGAGGTTAGCGGACTTGTAGTCGTAGGTCCGGGCCCTCTCATCGAGCTGGTTGGTGCCCACGCCTGTGGTCCTGAGTACTGGTTGTTCGTCCGGGTACTGCTTGTACGTGAAGCTGGTCTGGCGGGCCGTGTCGTGGTTGCGGCGTTTGCGGAAGGTGAAGTTGCCGGTGAGCCGGAGCTGATTGAACGGAGTAATGTTGAGCTCAGTGGTGTTGGTAAAGTCGCTCTTACGCTCGATGTGTTTGTCTTTGTTTTCAAAAAGCTTGATGTGCACCGCATTGCCGACGGCATAGCTGCTGACGAAATACTGTGAGTAATACACCCACGAGCCGTCGGGATTCTGCAGCGGGAAGCACGGAATGGCGTGGGCCGTAACCATGGACATCACCCGGTCTATATTGTTGGTACCCAAGCCTAAATAGCTGTATTTCTGATCGTAATAGGAGGTGTTATTGGAGATTGTGGCCCACTTGTTTATCCTTCCTTCGAACCTTGCGCGGAACTGGTACTTGTCCACGACGTCAGGATTGACTTTGATAATACCCTGCTGCCTGTCGAACATTCCGGAAACGAAATACTTGAAATCTTTGCCGCCGCCGGTAATGGAAATGCTCTGCTGCTGAGCCGGATTCCGGTCGGAGAACAGAGTATGGTACCAGTCTGTGTTGGCGTAGTATTTCCACTGCCTGATACCGCCGGAGGTCTCTTCCACCACCCAGGGACGGGCAGGGTTTTCGGTGACGTCGTTGACTCGCTCGAGCAGTTCGTTCATATCGTTGTCATTATATTTCAGATACTGCTCTCCGGGATACCGCGCCTCCCAGAACTTGTTGATGGTATAGACGCTCCAGTAGCCCCGGGTCTCGAAGTCGGTGCTGGTGGTGGGAGCCTGCCAGCCCCAGCGGCCGCTGTAACGCACTGTGGCCTTTCCGCCGGACGCCTCGCCGGACTTGGTGGTCACGAGTATGACGCCGAAAGCCGCACGTGCCCCATACACGGCCGCAGCGGCACCGTCCTTGATGACAGATATACTCTCCACATCCTGAGAGTTGACGCGGCTCAGGTCTCCTTCGGCTCCGTCGATGAGCACCATAGGGCTGGCTCCGTTGATGGAGGTGTAGCCTCGGATATTTATGTCCGGGGTTTCGTTCATTATACCTGTGGAAGCCGTGATGTTCAATCCCGGCACCGAACCCTGCAGCATACTGGTCACATCGTGGGCGGTGCGATTCTGGAGTTCGTCGCCCTTCACGGCAGTGACTGCCCCGGTCAAGTTGACCTTCTTCTGGGTGCCGTAGCCCACAACCACCGTCTCTTCCAGCATCAGCCTGTCGTCTTCCAGCACAATGTCCACCGTAGTCTGGTCCGCTGCTATTTTTACGGAGGTAGAAATATAGCCAAGGCAGGAAACATCCACGGTAGCTTCTCCGCCTTTCACTGAAAGAGTCCACTTGCCGTCCATGTCGCTTACGGTACCGTTGGTCGTACCCCGGACTATGATGCCGGCCCCGGGAATACCCTCTCCAGAGACGTCATTGACCTTTCCGGAAAGCGTCCGCTGCGCATAAACCGCCAAAGAGCAAGCGAACAAAAGGATTATTGCTAAAACTACTGTTTTCGTTAACTTCATACGCATTGATTCGTGGCTGGATTCAGAAGTAAATGGTGCCCTGACCGTCGTCAGGCATATCTTCCAGACCGTTCCCTGAAGTATCCTCGGGAGAATATTCCGGCATGGACTGGGTAATAGCGTTCAATTGAACGGCTTTCGAAGGCTGCAAAACATCGGCATCGCAGCTGCAAACGGCAACTGCGATGACCGTAAGAAATATTGCGCCCGCCCGGTTCATTATTGGTAATCAAATACAAGCGTTGCCGTAATCGGCCAATGGTCGGAAATATATGTCACGCCGTTATAGGCATAAGTGTCGGTATCGAAAGATCCTGCCTTCAGACCATGTTTGCTGTTGTTGTAGAAGTTCTTGTAGGCAATATGGTCGATGTTGGTGCCGTCGCTGGACCAGGAACCGCCGGAATATGTAACCTTGAAATCATTGCAGCTGGTAGGATATGCAGTCTTGCTGGTCTTGCCGTCCTGGTTGCGTGCCCAGTACCAGTTGTTCAGCCTGGAATCCCCATTATCATCAAACAGATTAGTGGTAGTAGCATTTAAGTCTCCCACGATTATCATCGGCAGGTTTTCCGTATTGATGGCTGTTATCTGGTCGTAGAGTATGGTGCACTCGGCCTTGCGTGCCGCGTACGCTGCTTCCGTATAATGGGCGGTGAAATGCGTGTTGAAGAAATAGAACACATAGCCGTTCTCTTTCCAGCGGAATTTGATCCAGGCGCAGTTGTGACCGTCGTCGGAGCCGACGCTGGAAGGATTGCTCGAGAGCCAGAATGTGCCCTTGTCCAGGATGTCGAATTTTTCCGTCTTGTAGAAAATGGCATTGGATGAGTCTGTGTTGTAATCCTGTTTGTTCCAAAGATAGCCGCTGGAACTGCTGGACTCCTTGCCGTAATCCACGCCGAGTCCGTAGGCAGCGTAACCGCTGGTATTGCCCAGGATATTCACGCGCTGGCGGTATTCACATTCCTGGGTGCCGACAATGTCAGGGTTCTGGGTATTGAAAAATGCATACACTGCATCTTTCCTGGCGCTCCAGTAGTGACTGCTTCCCCAGCTGCTGTTGTCGTCGTTGCTCTGGCAGGCAATGTTGAATGACCAAACTTTAAGCTCGGGATGGGAAGTCAGGGCTGGTGCGGGCATTGTTCCGGAGACTGTGGTAACTGCTGATCTGCTGATGGTAAAGGAAGAACTGACGGTCTTGGTCGACTTGTTGTTGTTCGGCAGAACCGCAGTAATGGTAAAACCGTCATACTCCGCCGGAGGCAGTACAAAGTAGAACTCGGTATCGGAATCCGGTTCCAGCTGGACAGCGCTATCGCAAGTCATAGTAATCTTCTTGTCAGCATCGGAACTGCCGTTCATGGTAATGCTGGTATTGCCCCGGTATGCTACGCCCTCACCGCTCACATAATTGCCGAATGTAAGCTCCAGTCTCTTTACCTGTATCTCGCCACGGAGCTTCAGACGCATCACGCCGCAAAGGTTCTTCATAGTGAAGGTCCCGTCAAAAGCATCTTTGGTGGCGGACAGCATAGGGCTGTTTCCAGGAGCGAAAGTGCCCTTTGTGTATGGAACTTCAGCAGGCAGAATCCAAGTGAATTTGGTGCTGCCGTTATAAGTTGCGCTGGACGGATACACGGCGAAATAATGGCCGGCACCTGCAGCAGGCTCTGCTCCGTAGAAGGTGCCGCTTCCAGTACCGGCACCGCTGCCGAGAGTAAAGACGTTTCCCGCAGTACTACCTTCGCTGAACACCATCAGCTTGTCCCCGGTACCCCACAGGACGCTGCTTCCATCCAGGGAAGTCTTGGCGGCATCTGAACTGTAAACCAGGATTTCCGCGAGTCCGGAACGATCCGGAACGTCAGTTTCTATCTTGTTACAAGAGAACGAGATAGCGGCAACGCCCGCAACTAAGTAAAGAATCTTGTGTTTCATTTTGTGTAGTTTCATGATGTGTGCGCACACACTTATGCAAATTTATTGTTTTTTTCTCTTTCTGCCAAGCATTTCCAAAAAAAAATCCTGGTATTTTTAATCAGTGGAAAGAATCTTCCCGCTTGGATAGAGATACAGAGTTTATTACACCCTTCTGTCCGACAGTCGCACCCAGGTGCAGAAACCAGGGTCTCCTGCCGTGAATTCAAACACAAGCACTCCGTTTGGTTTGAGGTCGTTATATACTGTGCTGCAGCCGCTGATGTCCGGCCGCCGGGATTGAATCTGCTCCGCTTTTACTTGCAGGATTCGGTTATTATTCCCATCTTTGCGCCACTACAAGTCTGTGTGCCGTAGTTCTAAGAGGCTACAAAGCGAGTTTGGCTATATCGTGCTGAGCTCGCTTTGTGCGTTACAGGGGGGGGGGCGGCGTCTTGCAGGCCCGAACTTAAATTATTTAAAACTAACGAATTATGTCAAACTATCACAGCTATTCAGACAATGCACGAATGTTTTTCGACGATGCCCCCGTAGGGGTGCTCAACTCTACGCAGATCCGCCGCCCCCGGCGAGGCACGATCGGCCGGTATGTGAATATCCTTCTGGATGAATGGTTCAAGAAGATCCTCGGCTCGAGCAAGAACAAGGACATCCTTCTGAACATCCTTCAGGAACTCATCCCAGAGCGCAAGATCGTGGACATCAAATACGACCGTAAGACGGTCCGCAAACGTAACGTGTTCAAGGACTGCCACGACGCCTTCTTTGACGTGGAGTGCATCGACGGCGACGGGACTCGGTTCGTGGTGGAGATGCAGCGTGCTCACCAGGAGCATTTTCACGATCGTGCGTTGTTCTATTCAACCTTTCCGTTGCAGGAGCAGGTGCTGGCGCGGGGGA
>JAFWPT010000341.1 GCA_017509375.1 Bacteroidales bacterium
CGAGCCGGTGCTTGACAAAAACGGCAGCTGGCTTACCGTCAAGATGACGCTCCCCGGACGCGATATGTATGCACGTATCTGGAAGGTGGCGGTAGGCCGTACAGACCTGTACCTGCTGGATACCGATTTCGAGGCCAATCTGCCCGAAGACCGTTCGGTGACCCATCAACTTTACGGCGGCGATTGGGAGAACCGCCTGAAGCAGGAAATCCTGCTCGGCATAGGCGGCGTGCGCGCTCTCCGTCAACTCGGCCTCAATCCCACTATCTACCATTTGAACGAGGGGCATGCCGCTTTCGCAGGCCTGGAGAGGCTACGCGAGTACATGCAGGAACAGAAGCTGGATTTCAACCAGGCACTTGAGCTTATTCGCGCCAGCGGCCTCTTTACCACCCATACTCCCGTGCCTGCCGGTCACGATGCCTTCGAGGAGGGCCTCCTGGCCAAGTACCTCGGTCACTATCCGAGCCGCTACGGAATTGCGTGGGATACCCTTCTTTCCTTGGGCAAGATTCACCCCGACAATCCTTCCGAGAAGTTCTCCATGAGCGTCCTGGCTGCCAATATGAGCCAGAATGTGAATGGCGTATCCATGCTTCACGGCAAGGTGAGCCAGGATATCTTCAAGGATATGTACAAGGGCTACCTGCCCGAGGAGCTCCATATCAGCTATGTGACCAACGGCGTACACTATGCCACATGGGCCGCACGCGACTGGAAGGCCATACATTACAAAGTGTTCGGCCCGGAATTCCGCACCGGTCATTATGACAAGAGCTGTTTCGACCGCATCTACAAAGTGAGCGACGACGAGATCTGGAATGTCCGCAAGATACTTAAGGACGAACTGGTAAAGACGGTTACCGAACGTATCTCGGACCCTGCGATATGCAGCCATTATACTCCGAGCCAGATAGTCAAGATAAACGAGTCTTTCCGCCCTGACATACTCACCATCGGTTTCGCCCGCCGTTTCGCGACCTATAAACGAGCCACCCTGCTGTTCAGCGACCTGGACCGTCTGGCTTCCATCGTGAACAACCCCGAGCGCCCGGTGCAGTTCGTGTTTGCCGGAAAGGCCCATCCCGCCGACGGCGCCGGACAGGACCTCATCAAGCAGATTATCGAGATATCCAAGCAGGACCGTTTCCTGGGTCGCATAGTCTTTGTGCCCGGTTACGATATACGTCTTGCTAAGCGTCTGGTACAAGGCGTGGACGTATGGCTCAACAACCCTACCCGCCCTCTCGAGGCATCCGGTACATCCGGCGAGAAGGCTGCCATGAACGGCGTCATGCACTTCTCCGTGCTTGACGGCTGGTGGGTCGAGGGCTACCAGGAAGATGCCGGATGGGCACTTCCCCAGGAGCGAACCTACGAAGACCAGCTCTACCAGAACGAGCTCGATGCCGCCACTATCTACGCGACCATAGAGAACGAGATTGCTCCGGCCTACTACAACTTCAACGACCGTACGCATATCTCCAAGGAGTGGGTGGGCTATATCAAGAACACCATTGCCAAGGTGGCAAGCAACTTTACCACCAACCGCATGCTTACCGACTACTGCAACCAGTATTATTTCCCCCAGGCCGAGCGCTACAATGTACTCAAGGCGTCCAATAATGCAAGGGCCAAGGAAATAGCTGCATGGAAGCAGCGCGTGCTTGCAGAGTGGTACAATATCCGCGTGGTATCCTGCCATCAGCCCGATGCTTCTTACGTGGTGTCCAAGAACGACCCTATCCACGGCGAGGTGGAACTTGACCTCGGCCGTCTGAAACCGGAAGACATCGGTGTAGAGCTGATTCTGGCCACCAGCGATTCCAAGGGGGTCATACACATCCAGGACATTACCCAGTACGAAGTGGTCGAGTATAAAGACGGCATTGCCCGCTATACCATTTCCATAGAGCCTGACAGCACCGGTATGTATCAACTCGGCATACGCATGTATGCCAAGAATCCTGCCCTGCCGCACCGTCAGGACTTCCCTCTGGTAAAATGGCTGTAATAGCCACTGGCTTTTTCGACGGTGTCCATCTCGGGCACCGTCTTGTAATCGATACACTGCTCTCCGAGGCCGCAAGGCGCGGGGAGCAGAGTGTCGTTGTAAGCTTCTGGCCTCATCCTCGCGCCGTGCTGCAGAGCGGGGCCGACGAACTGCGTTACCTCAGTTCCAGGGAAGAGAAGGCGGACATACTTAAATCTCTCGGAGTTAACCGCGTAGAGACAGTTACTTTCAGCCGGGAATTCGCCGCATGGCAAGCCGGGGAATATCTACGTTTC
>JAFWPT010000342.1 GCA_017509375.1 Bacteroidales bacterium
GGCGAATTCTCCAATACGGAAATCTATAAAGCCGTTAAGGATTGCGGAAGGAGAATATGCCAGGTTGGAGTTGTCATAATGCACTGTAACAGGATCTCCCTCCCAGTTCTCAACAACCTCGTCGAAGTCCAGGATACGGTTGTGGCTCAGGGCTGCGTTCGCTTCCAGGTTCAGGCACGGCAACACCTGGTACGCCGCCGTAATCTCCGTTCCGAGCCGGTATGAATCCTTTATATTCGTGGTCAGGGCCTCCCCTATGTCGCTCTGCGCCCCCGTCTGCACGAACTCATTGGTGTAATCCATCCAATAGATATTCTGCGTGGCCCTGAAGCGCTTGCCGGAGTATTGCCAACCAGTCTCAATATCCAGCACCCTTTCCGGTTCCGGAGCCGGATAAGCTCCGTTATCTGTGAAGTTGTTGCGTTCCGGTTCACGGTGCGAGATCGCAGCGCTAGCATATGCTCTGAAGGCCTTCCTGCTCCAGTTTACACCAAGTTTTGGATTGAAGAAATTGTACTGCTTGTCAATGTCCAGCACCTGATTCTTATACGTCCCGTCATCCTGTTTTATGAACTTGTCGTTCACTCCGTCTGTAGTGTATCTCACGTATCGGTACTGAAGGTCCGAGAATACCTCCCACTCGAGTCCGAATTGGCGCATTATCTTCACGTAAGCGCTCGCGTCTGTTTTTTTCGCATCCGAATCGTAATACTTATACGGCCCGTCAGCCAGAATATCCGAAGAGAGCCCGTCCGACACATAGGTCAGGTATCCAAAATGATTCCCCGTGAAGGCCTGCGCTGAACCGCCTGCAATCCACTCCCACGCTTCACCTTTGTAATGCCCGCTCATCACCATGCCAATAGTATTCTGCTCCAGGCCTTTCTGACGTACGAAATCTGCCTTGGAATACACCGGATCTGTGAGTCCGAACTTCTTCAGTTTGTTCTGCGGCCTGAACTCCTCGTAGTAGCCGTACCCATAGGTATAATGCAGTGCGGCGTTCCAGTCGAAGTATTCGTCCACCCTCTGTGAAAGGGACAGGATATTGTGGTCCTGCCAGAAATTGTCGGTAGTCTGCGGCCAGAAAGAGCCGTCATTCATGGTATAACGCTGCGTGGTATAGTTGCCGTCGGCGTCTTTCGGGAAAACCCAATTCACATCGTCGAAGACCAGCCGTTCATAGAGAGAATTGAAACGGCCGAGGCCGTGAGCGTACATGTCGGAGTAGGTGAAGACGCCGTCGTCCAGCAGGGAGGCGTCGTCATTGCCGGCCACCACGCCGTTCCATGCCTGCCCCGTGTGCTCTATGTTGCCGATGTTGCTGTAGCGCACCATGATGTCGTCGCCCAGATATGCCACGCTGCCCAGCCAGCTGCCGGAATTGCCCGCGGTGCCGTGCAGATAGCCTTCGGTTGCGGTTCCGCTGGCCGTCGCCTCAATCACCCAGTGCCCGCCGAACAAGCCGGTAGAGAAGCTCAATCGACCGTTCATAGTGTTGTAGGATCCGAAAGACGAC
>JAFWPT010000343.1 GCA_017509375.1 Bacteroidales bacterium
AACACCTGGATGCTGACCAAGATAGAACGTCCCGACGGAGAAGTCATATCCTTTTGTTATGAGCACGACGGTCTCCCTATAGTGGAGTATGATGCCCATTACGGCGAAGCCTACTCTGGAACTTATTTAGGAATCAATGTAAATGGCTCAAATAATACCTGGTCCAACCCATATCAAAACGACAACCTCTCCTATTATTTCCTACTGCCTTCTTACCTTAAGAAGATAAAATGCCGTGTTTCTGGAGATGAGTTATTGTTTACTAGTGCTCAGTCAACAGAGCTGAGCTATGATATAAATGTTAATGACTTCAATTATCATGTAGGGGATTTCAACGGTTATTATGGAATACCTTATTCCTTTGATAATTGGATAGCTAACAACTACTACAAACAATTGACCTCGATAGACGGGACCGACAGACATATTAAAATGAGTTTCACTTCAAGCGATACAACGCGTCTGAAGCTAACAGATGTCCGGTTCATGACAGATGGAGAGAACACAGCTACGGAGGATCACAATTATTCATTCACCTATAACACGACTGCATTGCCAGGGTACAACGCCAAAAGGAGCGATATATGGGGGTTCTTCAATGATATCTATTACGGCGATGCTTCACTGGGTGTTAATTCCGGATTGGAAACTATCCGCGTGGCTGACGAAAGCAAGATGCAGGCGGAAATACTTACCAGTATTACCTATCCGACCGGAGGAAGGACCGAATTCGAATACGAGGCTCACAGGTACTCGAAAGTAGCTACCCAGTATCCGTTTGGAATCACGGAGGAATCAACAGACAAACAAGCAGGTGGATTGAGGATAAAGACCATAACCGATTATCCCAGTTCCGGTAAGGCGGAGACAAGGACTTTTTCTTACCAAAGATCATCCGGTACTAAATCTTCCGGTATACTGTCAGGTAATCCTAAGACCAGGACATCGGGTACGGCGCAGTTTACTTACCACCTTAATGCTGGCACTTATTGGCAATCTGGTACTGTTCATGACAGTATGGATTATGCCATATACAGTGAGAACCCCATCTTCCCTCTCTCAGAGACTGACGGTAATCACGTGACTTATAGCCGAGTCGTGGAGACCCACGGGGATGGCAGCTATACGATTTATGAATACAGCAACCATGATACTGATGGCGCGAATGATGAACCGGCAGCACTTACCTTGGGACGAGATAGTGGAAACTCCACTTTTAGCCGAATCCAATCAAAGGCTCTTTATCGCGGTCTGCTGTTGAAAACCACGCATATGTCTTCAGCTAATGCGGTTCTCTGGGAAGAGAATTACACTTATGATACCAGCACCCAGCTTTTCTTCAAGTCCGTTGCTGAAGAAGTCTATTGCAACGGGTATATAACTATCCTAAGTTACGTGAAGAAATATTGTCATTATCCCGCCCTGTTGACAAAAGTGGTAAAGGATTACAGAGGGGGACGTGATTATGTTGAAACTCACAATTATGAGTATAATGACGACCGTAGAGAAACGTTGCATACGCGCACGGCCAATAACGACTCCGACGGCACGGTGACCTATTATCCCGATGAGAATAGTTCCGTAGACTATGAGGTCGCGATGCGTTCTGCCGGAATGTCCGGCATACCTATCGGCCAGGCGATTCTCCGCCAGGGAAAGGTGGTGGCCGCTCAGGAAATGACATACAAAGTCACAGATGTGAATACAGCCTCAGGAATCGCCTCGTGTCCTGTTCCCGACGCCCTCTATTCAGCAGAGTTATCCTCGCCGGTGAACCGTAGTACATATGAGGCCAATCCTTCTGCATACCGTTCCGCCCCGGATATCTCATATCTGCGCTACGACAACCACGCAAATCTCATTGGAACGGAGACTAATGACGGCATCCAGACCACCTACGCCTGGGATAAATCAGGGCGGTATCCTGTCTTAGTAGCAAAAGGGGTAAACCCGGGTCAGACTGCCTGGCAAGACGTGCAAAGAAGCCAGGTCTACGCGCTGGTCTATGCGCAGAACAATTCCTTCTATCTGTCTTTTACGACATCTGAGCCTTCTACCATCTCGTTTTCCGTCAGTGCTGCTTACAATTATGATTGGCTCATCCATGTTTTTGTGGACAATCAGTCAGGATATTGTGTTTCAGCCAATATCCCGGAGTACCCGCCATCAAATTGGCAGGGTTATCTCAACCAATATAGCAGTACCGTCCAGTTCAACATTCCCGCTGGCACTCACACGGTCGAGATAGCGGGTATAGATTTTAGGAAGACCAACTCGGCCAATTCGAATCCCGCAGGAACAGTGACCTGTAACTATATGGAATATGGAACGGCAGTAAGCCCTGGTGAGACGGTTGCAGTAATCGATTTTGAAGATGGGACTGGCACTTCTCCCGGTTTCCGGAGTAGAAACAGCCATAATGGCTCTTATTCCATCAACTACTCAATCCCGTCAAGCCGCAACTACGTTGTAGACTATATGCTGTATGAGAGCGGCGCTTGGAATTACCACAGGGAGAGTTATACGGGAGGGAGCAAGACCCTTGGCGCTTCAGGCAAGAGGATAGACAACATCCGCGTGTTCCCGGCCGACTGCGACATTGCCACCGCCAGTTATAATGATGCTGGGCTGATGACTTCCAAGACCGATGCCCGTGGCGTCACCGAGAGTTATGAATACGACGGTCTCAGGCGCCTCATACGGATTCGGGACAACAACGACGGCATTGTTGAAGAATATGACTATGATTACGCAGATACGGGGTCTACAATAAACAGTGTCGAGATAAAGACTTATACAGGAACATCCAGCTACAGAAGAACAGTGAATTACCTTGATGGCCTGGGAAGGCCGTCTCAGAGCGTCCTGGTCAACGGATCTGATACGGGATGGGACCTTGTAACCCATCTGGATTATGACTCCAGCGGACGCGAGTACAAAAAATGGTTGCCCGTCCCTATACAGGTTGGAGAAGAGCATGCCGCCGGAGCTTTGGCCTTCATTGCTCAAATCCAAAACGCAGGCGGTTTGATATATACGGATGACAATACCTACAGGTATGAAGAAATCATATACGCCGCATACCCTGAAGATCGTGTATCCGAGCAGTACGGCCCAGGAGATGCCTGGCGTACAACTCCTACCCACCGGATG
>JAFWPT010000344.1 GCA_017509375.1 Bacteroidales bacterium
GCGGCTATCGCGCTTGTGCAGGCTGTGCGCAGGATTCCTGTGCAGTATGCCAAGAGGGTAATCGGCAACCGTCAGTACGGTGGTGTACGCCAGTACATCCCCCTCAAGATCAATGCTGCCGGCGTTATGCCTATCATCTTTGCCCAGGCTCTGATGCTCTTCCCTCTGATTTTCTCCCGCTGGGATGCAACCAGAGGTCTTGCCGCTACGCTCGGAAACTATACCGGATTCTGGTATAACTTCATTTTCTTCCTGCTTGTTGTGGTCTTCACTTACTTCTATACTGCAGTTACCGTTAACCCGCAGAACATGTCCGAAGACCTTAAGCGCAACGGCGGATTCATCCCGGGTGTAAAGCCTGGTAAGAAAACGATGGAGTATCTGGATACGGTGATGTCCAGGGTGACCCTCCCGGGTTCAATTTTCCTTGGCTTCATTGCCATTCTTCCTGCACTTGCAATCATCATGGGAGTAAACAACTCCTTCGGCAGCTTCTACGGCGGTACTTCGCTGTTGATTCTTGTGGGAGTTATCCTTGATACGCTCCAGCAGGTGGAAAGTTATTTGCTGATGCGCCACTACGACGGCCTCATGAAGACCGGTCGCTTGAGCGGGCGTTCAGGACTTTAGTTCTTTGACAAAATTCAAGGCAGATGGTAAAGCCCAAGACTGAAGAAGAGATTGCTCTTTTAAGGGAGAACGCAATACTGGTGTCCAAGACGCTGGCTGAGGTAGGCAAAAGAGTCGCCCCCGGCGTCACTACCAAAGAGCTCAACGCCATTGCGGACGAGTTCATCCGCTCCCACGGTGCAATCCCCAGTTTCCTCGGTTATGAAGGCTTTCCCGCAGCGCTTTGCATGTCGGTGAACGACGTCGTGGTGCACGGATTTCCCTCCAATTACGTTCTCAAAGAGGGCGATGTGGTTTCCGTGGACTGCGGTACGCTCTACAAGGGTTATCAGGGTGATTCGGCTTACACCTTCCCCGTCGGGGAGGTGGATGCCGAGACCCGGAAACTCCTGGATGCTACCAAGGCGTCGCTCTATAAGGGCATCGAGGCCGCTGTGGCTGGTAACAGAACCGGCGATATCGGATACGCGGTACAATCGTACGTAGAACCCCTCGGCTTTTCGGTCGTTCGCGAACTGGAAGGCCACGGACTCGGACGCGAGATGCATGAAGAGCCCGGAGTGCCCAACTACGGGCGCAGGGGCAAGGGGACCCACCTTGTGGACGGTATGGTAATATGTATCGAACCTATGATCAATGCGGGCGGGAAAAGTGTGTACCTCGACCGCAACGGTTGGGCGGTACGTACATCCGACCACAAGAAATCGGCCCACTACGAACTTACGGTTGTTGTCCGGAGAGGCAAGGCTGAACAACTGTCTACCTTTGATTTTATCGAGAAAGATCCCACGATCAATTTTTAAAGTGTTATTTTAATGTCAAAACAAGTAGCAATAGAACAAGATGGAAAGGTCATCGAGACCCTTCCGAACGCGATGTTCAAAGTCGAGCTTGAGAATGGTCACGTCCTGCTCTGCAACATTTCGGGCAAGATGCGCATGAACTTTATCCATATCCTTCTGGGCGACAGAGTCAAAGTTGAAATATCACCTTATGATTTGACCAAAGGCAGAATATCTTTCAGATACAAATAAAATTATTCGCGATATGAAAGTCAAAACATCCATCAAAAAGCGCAGCGAGGATTGCAAGATTGTCCGCCGTAAGGGCCGTCTTTACGTAATCTGCAAGAAGAACCCCAAGTTCAAGATGCGCCAGGGATAATAATCAGTAACAAATTAAGTAAAGTATAATTATGGCACGTATAGCCGGTGTTGATTTACCTAACAACAAACAAGGAGAGATAGGCTTGACCTATATCTTCGGTATCGGCCGCAGCTCCGCCAGGAAGATTCTTGACAAATGCGGTATCGATAGAACCATCAAAGTCGGTGACTGGAATGACGAGCAGATAGCCAAGATCCGTACCGAAATCAACGAAGAGTACAAGATCGAGGGTGAACTCCGTTCCTCCGTCCAGATGGACATCAAGCGTCTCATGGATATCGGTTGCTATCGCGGTATCCGTCACAGAGCAGGACTTCCTGTCCGTGGCCAGAGCACCAAGAACAACGCCCGCACCAGGAAGGGCAAGAAGAAGACCGTTGCCAACAAGAAGAAGGCGACCAAGTAATCAGATGAATTATGGCAAAGAAAACTACAACATCTAAAAGGGTTGTCAAGGTTGAAGCTTATGGCGAGGCCCATATTTCATCAACCTTCAAC
>JAFWPT010000345.1 GCA_017509375.1 Bacteroidales bacterium
ATGTGTTCCTGTTCTTCGGCCTCGTGGCCGTGATGGGCTCCTACTTCGTGGCGAGCCACACCCTCTTCTGGCGCCTGCTCCTGCCCGGCGCCGCCGTGGGCTGCTTCTCCGTGGGTGTCCTGATTGTCAATAACAACCGCGACATGAAAACCGACGCGGTGAACCGCGTCACCGTCGCCATCCGCCTCGGCGAGCGCAAGGCCAAGATCTACCAGACCATTCTCATTGTCTTAGGCTGGCTGTTCATGCTGGTCTATTGCCAGCTCCGGATGTTCTCCTGGTGGCACTACCTCTTCGTGATCACCCTCCCCCTCTTCATCCTCCACCTCCGCGGCGTCTGGAAAAGAGAGGGGAAGCAACTCGATCCGATGCTCCCCCTCCTGGTGATGTCCACTTTCTTATTCTGCCTGCTCGCAGGCATAGGCTTCTGCGCGCACTTGCTGTAACGTAGTTACCAAGCGACGACGACCTTTACCGGGTAGTGGTCGGAGTAGTCCTTGATATTCGGGTACTTCTTACTCTTTAGGATGACGCTCGCGCTGATGACATTGACCGTCGGGGCGTTGCTGTTATTCCTACAGTAGATATAGTCGATGCACTTGGCGGGTTTCGAACCGTGCGTGTTGAAGGAACACTGGGAGGTATCCGACAGCGCTCTCCATCCAGCCATGAGCGAATCGGCCTGCTTAGGCAATGCATTGAAGTCACCGCAGATGATGACCGGTTTCTTCGTATTGGCGTAGCGCGAATTGAACCAGTTGTTGATCTTTTTCACTTGCTCCTTCCTCAAGGTGTTCGTCAAAGCCAGATGGGCGGATGCGAAGACGCAATCGGATGTTTCCAGGACGGCGACACTGCGGATTTCTTCATTTCTCCATGTGCTGTCCGACAACATGCGTCGGACAATTTTTCCGTTAACTTTGTTGGTCAGCTGGAAGTTATAATACTTGAGATTGCCAGCACTGTTCGTCACCACCTATTCAGCGGAAATGACACCGCTGCCATAAGCGCCACCCTGATAATTCTTCAAGGCCGGTCCGAAATGGTACCAGTAGCCATCCTGCTGACCGCTTATCGTATTCATCCGCGTAACCAGTTCTTCCAGCTGATACACATGTCCAGTCCGGGTGGTCACGGAGTCCACCTCGTTGAGAGAAACATATGTAGCATTCTCGGCCACAAGGAGTTTCGCGATATCTTCGTATCTATATTGCCCGCTCTTGTTGAAGATGCCCACATTGTAGGTCATCAAGGTCTTTTTCTTGAATTTTACGGTTGCTTTGGTCTCCTGGCCTTCGTTGAAAACCAATTGGCTGAAAGTACGGGTATAGGTCCCCACGTTGCTGGTCGTCACCTTTACCACAACGTTAGTAAAAGTGCCCGGCAGACAAGTGAAATAGACTTTGAAGTTGTTGCTGTTCGACGGTTGGTTTTGGGTCATGTCCAACGTTATCTTGTTCTTCCCGTCTTGAATCGTCTTTGTATTGTCAATGTCGATGGAGTATGTACCGGCCAAAGGCTTGTCGGCCAGAATTTCAATGTTTTCGATCACCGCACTGGAATCAAGGCCTTTTACGGTCAGGACACCGATGCTGGACAGTCGGCTGAAGGACAGGCCATACACTTTCAGGCCGCCCGTCCGCTGCGACTTTGAATAGACTTGGTCGGAGATGACCAGATCCGCGCTGGGATCGAACGAATTCGAGCGAGGCTGCTGAGAATCGGGCAGAACAAGGGAGACTTTCGCCCCGTTCTTCGAGGCCCTGCTGGCCGGATAAAACGCCTGATACATGAACTTATACTCCTCACTCTCCTTTCCTTTATATACCGCAGCATCCACTACGTCGAACGAGGCCTTTACATAATACTTTCCTTCATGGGGAACCGGAGCGGCGGAAGCCCTCAACTGGGCATGGGGCGTACTGCTGGTACCGGTGTAGCAAACCTGACGAACTCTCAGCTGGTCATTGGAATTCCAATCGATGGAACCTGTCGAAGAATAAGTTGTCCGGGTGAGCGATTCTTCCCGAAGGATTTCTTCCAAGGCGGCTTCACGCTGGCAGGAGACAAGGGCCGCGGCGCCGAGCGCGAACAGGCCGAGAAAACGGGGGATTAGTTTCATTGTGCTTAGTGTTTTAATGGGTTGATGTTTATCAAATTTACCCTTTTTCGGCCCCAAAAAGAATCCCCCGAAGGACAATAGTAGAGTCTCCCGCCGGAAGGCGGGTTCATATCGACCTTATAATCAGCATTTTGGAAAAAGCCTCTACAAAGGCAATTAGTAGAATCTACTCAATACCCATACCGCTTGCGGTAGGCCAGGATGAGGATGGTGCAGAGGATGAGACAGCAGACGTCGGCGGCGTCGACAGCGAGCCAGATGCCGTCCGGACCCATTACAGCGGGAAGAAGGAATACGAAGCCCAGTTCGAAGACGAGGTTGCGGATGAAGGATACCGTCGCCGATACCTTGCCGTTGTTCAGACCCGTGAACCAAGCCGATGCAAACAGGTTGATGCCGGCGATGAAGAAGCTGAGCATGTACAAGCGGATGGCACGGGTGGTCAATGCGGTCAGTTCCGGGTCGTAGCCGACGAACAGGCGCGCGGCAGGGCCGGCCGACAGCTCCGAAACCAGCGTCATCAAGGCGCCCAGCACCAGCAGCAGGATCACGGAATGCCGCAGCAGGCTCTTCAATTCAGGCTTATTCCCCGCCCCGTAGTTATAGCCGATGACCGGTGTGACGGCGATGTTGTACCCAAAGAAGACGGCGGCGAAAATGTAGCCGTAATAGAGCAGGACCGAATAGGCCGCCACCCCGTTCTCACCCATCATCCGGAGGAGCTGCAGGTTGTAGCAGATAGCCAGGATGTTCCAGGAGATATTGCCGACGTATTCGGAAAGACCGTTGCTGCAGGCCTGTAGCAGGGGCTCCCGCTCGAAGCCGGAACGGACGATCCGGAGGGAACTGCGATTGCGGCGGCTGGAGAAATACCACAGCGGGAAGAAACCGCCCACGCAGCAGGCCAGCATCGACGCGGCCGCAGCACCTGCAAGCCCCCAATGGAAGACGACGATGAAAAGCGCGTCCAGGACCATGTTCGTGACGGCGCAGACTATCGACATGATTGTCCC
>JAFWPT010000346.1 GCA_017509375.1 Bacteroidales bacterium
ACATGCCGATAACCACTGAGGCTATGATGCCGACGGTGGCCGCGGTCATGGCCAGCGACTGCATTTCTTCCACTCCGTAAGCCGCAAAGGACTCCCCTATAGCCGCCGCGGTGCCGTGTCCTCCGCAGAAACCTGCCGGCATAGACAAACCCATTGCCGGATTGACCGGCCAGAACTGGCTGAGCACCCATATTCCGAAGGCGCCTCCGAGGGCCCACTGAAGCAACATTCCGGCTTGCGAATAGGCCCACATACGTCCTATGCGGGAGCTGCCGTCATTTATACGCTTTCCTTCGGAAGTGAGGGGGATACAGCTGAAGACCAGCGCGATAAGTATACCGGCATAGGTACCCATCTTGTCCGACAGAGGCAGCCACCCGAGCAACTCCGGCCCAAGTACCAGGCCCAGCAGGCCTGCCAGCAGGCTTGGAGGTATGAAGAATCGCTGTATCAGGCGCACCTTTGAGCGCAGCAGCTTTCCCAAAAGCAGCAGCACGGAAATGATGCCTACATCAATCAAAAGGGTCCAGGGGGTGAAACTCATAGGTCAAACTGTGACTTGAACAATTCGAAACGGGCGTCTGCGCCTTTGTTGTATTGCTCCAGAGCGGCGGCATCCAGCCCTCGTTCGCGGAACACCTTGTCCAGCTTGCGTCCGGCACGGAATTCATCGCGCTCGAAGCGTTTCACCAACTCTATAGTCCGGCGTAGCGGCTTCACCTCCAGATAATGCTTGTCCCAGCTCAAAGTCCTCAGGGAAGACCGGAGGCTCTCGGCCAGCAGGTTCGCGGGCGCTTCTCCGGTCATCATGACCGGGATACGGTCTCCGGCGGCCACCCAGACGGGAACGGCGTAGCTGCAGGGAGGGTAGCCTATGGCGCACCACATCAAGCCGCTGTCGGCACGTTCTCCCGGCAGCACCCCCTCGATCACTATCGCCGAGCTGGTGCTTGCGCGCGGAATGAAATCGGCGTCGTAGATATATCCGGAACGGCGGGAGCGCAGCAGGTCCCCTCCCAGGTTCACGTTCACGAAGTCGCGCGAGCAAGCGAAAAAGAACTCGGGATCGAATTTGCGGGGCGCATGACGCTGCATCAGATGCTCGATGTTAACGAAACGGGTACGGCCGGCCAGCCGCTCCGAGTCGCCTGAAAGGGAATAGTTGGTGCGGTAGAGGAATCCGCCCTCCGGCACGTCGTAGCGCACTACGGTGTCGTCGGAAACTTCGAAGTAGGCCGCTCCTCCCCCGGCATCGACCACGCCGAAGTTGGCGCTAAGGTTCCAGGGTTTCCGCTTAGCGGCCAGCATCGCTTCAAAGTCCTCCAGAGTGGCGCAGGATGCCAGAACCAGGGCCATGAAAACTCCGTTCTGGGGGTCGGTCTTCACGGAGTCCGGCCGCACGTTGTAGGAGAGGTTGTTGATGATGCCGAAGCCGGCTTCGTTGATTCCGGCGTATGCCTTCTTATGCCCGGTATCCTCGGTGAGGAACAGGCCGGTGTAGCCGTACTTGCCTCCGCTGACGTAGGCCAGGCAGGTGTTCACGGCCCCGTCGCGCTGCTTCCACAGCATGGGACGGCCGCTTTTGCTGGCTCCGGCGGAGACTATGGCGGTGGTGCAGCAGAGAGCCGGCAGAGCGGTCAGGCTGAGCAAGATGATGAGCAGGAGTCGTTTCATTTGCGAATCTTGTATCCGAAATAGGCGTAATACATAATGAGCAGGTAAAAAGGCAGGCAGATCCAGTAGGCGTTCTGCATACCTACCCAGTCCTTCATGGCACCGAATAGCAGCGGAATGAGGGCGCCGCCGCCGATGGAGGCCACGAGCAGCGAAGAGCCCTTCTTGGTAAACTTGCCGAGGTCCACAATGGCCAGGGGCCAGATGGCGGGATACATCAGCGAGCAGGCGAAGCTGAGCAGGGCCACGCACCACACGGACACCTGCGGAGGAGTGAGCACTATAAGCAGCGAATCGATGACCGCCACCCAGGTGCAGATACGCAGGGCCTTCACCTGGGAAATGACCTTAGGAATGCACAGGATGCCGATAATGTAGCCCGCCGCCATGCCTATTCCGGGCCACACGGTGTAGCTTTCCGGATTCGGGAGCCCGAGGCCCTGGGCATAATCCAGCACGGTAAGCAGGGCGAGATTCTCCACTCCCACGTACACGAAGAGCGCCAGCGCCCCGAGCACCAGGTGCGGGAATTGCCAGATGTTCTTCTTGCCGGCGGCGTAGGGGCAATCCTCCTCGTTCTCCTCTCCCTCGGCCTTGATTTCTTCCAGCGGGGCGAAAATGGTCACGATGCCCAGGATGGCCACCACAGCAATGATGATAATCAGCGGTTTGTCCAGGTCCACCAGGCCCACTGCCTCGATGGGCTTGCGGGTCACGGCGGCTATGAACACCGACGGCAGAGCGAGGGCGCAGGAGTTGCAGATGCCCATGATGCTGATGCGCCGGGCGGCGCTGTCTATGGGTCCCAGGATGGTCACGTAGGGGTTGATGGCGGCCTGCAACACGGTGTTGGCCGTGCCGCTGATGAAGCAGGCCAGAAGATAGAGCGGGAAGCTCTCCAGGCGGGCCGCCGGGATGAAGAGGGCGAATGCCGCAGCGAACATGAAGAACGAGAGCGACATGGTCTTCTTGTAGCCTATCTTCGCAATAATGCTGGAGGCCGGGAAACTGAACACCAGGAATGCGAGGAAGGTGGCGGCTATGACGAGGTAGCTCTGAGCCGAAGTCAGGTGCAGGTTGTTTTCCAGGAACGGCACGAAATACCCGTTGATACCCGTGGCAAACCCCACGGTGAAAAACATCATCCCTATAAACGCCAGGGGAATTATGTACTTGTTGTTAGCCATTGTTGAGATGATATTTGATTAGTCCTTCCATCGGAGCTTTCAGAATGGTACCCATCTTCATGCCGAACTCCTCCACTACGGGTTGCAGCAGAGGCTTGAAGTAGTAGGCTACGCTGCCCACGGCGTTGAAGGTATATTTCTGATAATCAGGGTAATGGGTGACTATCAGCTTGAAAAACTGGCGGAAGGCGTCGGTTACAAGCTCCGGGAAATAGGGGTCGAAGTCCAAGTGCTCGTTGATGAACTTGGCGTACTGGGCGCAGAAGCGGTTGGGGAAGGGCTTCGTGTAGATGACGTCCAGCAGTTCGTCGTTATTGCGGCCCAGCTCCTTGCCCACAAGTTCGTAAACCTTGGGGGGCATGTTGCGGCGTATGTAGTCGGTTATCATGCGCTTGCCGAGGTTGCCTCCGGAACCCTCGTCGCCGAGGATAAAGCCGCAGCTGTCCACGTTCAGGCCCTCGTTGCAGCCGTCGTACAGGCAGCTGTTCGCCCCAGTCCCGAGGATAGCGGCAAAGCCTGGCTTGTCTTGCAGCAGGGCGCGGCATGAAGCCAAGGTATCCATGGCTATGAACACCTTGCCGGCCTTCGTGAACACCTCCCGGAGGGTTTTCTCCATGAAGGGGTACTGGAGGGGGGTGACTCCGGCTCCGTAGAAGTAGATTTCATCCACGAGGGTGGGGTCGAGTCCGGCCGGAAGGTTGGCGCGTATGTCGGCAACTATCTGAGTGCCGGTAATGTAGTTGGGGTTGTAGCCCTGGCTGTAGAAGCCGATACGGGTCTTTCCGTCCCTACTGACGCACCCCCACTCGGTCTTGGTAGCGCCACTGTCTGCGATTAGTATCATATCTGTTTCTTATATAAACACACACATCAGTCCCAAAGTCCGTTGAGGTCGGGAATGGCGCCGAGGCCGTAGCGGAAGAGTACGACGCCGGTGGCCGGGGTAGCGGCGAACATCTCGCAGTCGCTGCGTAATTCAGACGCGGAGAGCGGGGTAATACTGCCGTCGCTGCCGGAATAAGTCGTGAGTCCGGCCCAAACCTCGGCAGGTGCGCCCTTTGTAGCAAAGTGGTTGGCTACGTTCCGTGCCCATGTAGTGCCTCCGCTGCTGTAGCCGTCGGTGCGGTAGTAAATCATCGGGATGAGGACATCCATGTACTGCCCCATCTGCGCGGGATCCTGGCCGTAATAGTACTCACTATTGGGCTCGGGCATGAGGGCTGCCGAGAGTATCACGTCGGGGTTCACTGCCTTCGTAGCCATGTTGATCTGCCTGCAGAACTCGGTAACGGCTCCGGTAGCGGTAATCTCCGCCGAGGGGTTATGCTGGTAGGCGGTGCCACCGAAGCGTATGTAGTCCAGGTGGATACCATCCACTCCGTAGCCCGCATAAGTCACCGCGCGCTCGATTACTTCGTCGAAGTACTCCTGCTTGTAGCGGTTGTTTTCGTCATCGACAGGATTTACCCAGTTGCCGTTGCTGTAGAAGCACTGCATCCATATATGTACTTTCAGGCCCTGATCCTGCGCCGATTTTATAAAGGCACGGGTAGTGGATTCACCGTGGTTGGTGAAGGCAACCTCGTGAAGTAAGATGTGCTTGATGTCGTTGACGGCGAGAATGTCCAGGTTTACGGTGTGCATGTACTGTGACCAAAGCCAGATTCCGTTGTTGGAATTGGTTTCGGAGGTATAGCGGGGCTGGAAGAGCTCACAAGGAAGAAGCGTATCGTCGGAAATCTCGGTCCCTTTGTCGTAGCCGTTGTCGAGCATATGCTTAAAGAAGAACGCATAAGTAATCAGCGCCCTCATGGAGCAGAAGCTGCCGGTGTAGCCCGTAATTGGATTACGGGGATATGTGCACATGTTGGATATGGGTTTGCCCTTATTGTAGTTCAGGGCCCTTTGAGCCCAGTTGTCAAGCACCTTTGTATCTACTATGTGCGACACCTCATCCGTTGTACGGAAATAACCGCCGTTGCCAGGGGTCTCATTGTATGGCCAGTCACCCCAGCTGTAGCCGTGGGTATCGGGAACGGGCGTTTCGCTCATGCCCAAGGCGCCGCCATCCAGCGCCGCGATGGAGCCTGCGCCGTAATGACTGGTATCGAGACCGTTGTAGCCTCTTATCAGCAGATAGCTGCGAATGGCAGTTTCAAACATGTCTGCGGTGTTGTATGTCTTGCCTCCGACGGTAATCGTAGTGGTGGAAGGCACGTAGTGCGCTCCCGACACGTTCCATTCGCCGCCTTCGTAGTTTTCGCCCTTAAGCATGTCGATGGTGCCAACGGTATTCTGCCAAATATCCAGAATCTTTACATACTCCCGGGCGAAGTCTTCGACGGTCACCGTGCCGCTGAATGTAACTGCGGGCGTGCGGTAGATCGTTCCCTTAGTGAGGCTTGCGTTATCAACCTTCTTTATCATCGACAGGCCGTTGGTGTCCACTATCTTGACGGAGAATCCCTTGGTGTACTCTCCCGGCGGCACGGCAATGAACACAGTCGTGGGCTCGGAACTGAGGGCCTTTCCCACCTCGACGCGGACCTTCCGGTCTTCGACAGCAGTTGAGGCTGGAGTCAGCGTTCCGCTTGAATAATCTATGCTGAAAGGGCCGCAGACTTGCTCGGAATTGCGTCCGGAGAATTCCACATAGTCTATCTCGTCGCTGCCTGAGCCTGCCAGAAGCCGGAGCTTAATGACGGCCGCCATATGCCTGAAACTGAGGTGATTGCCGGATGCTGCGGAAGCGACCATGGGAATCGCTCCCTGGCCGAAGGATTCGTTGGTGCCGGCCGCTTGCAGGGAAGGGAGGTATACCGTGCCATCCGAGAGCCAGATGCTCGCAGGGTAGACGGCATTCTTCGCCTCGGAAAGAGTGCCTGCGAAGGTAAAATCAGCAGATGCTGCCGGCGCGTCGAGGGCCAGAGGCTCTGAGGCCGTACCGTTTACGCAAATCGCGTCTCCGCTCTCCCAGTACACTTTTTTGCCATCCGACTGCAGGGCGACCTTACCGGTTTCAACTCCGGCGGTGATTATTGTGACGGCCTCCTCTGCGGGGGCAGTTTCGATTACCAGTTCAATATCCTTAGTCGTGCAGCCCGCGGCAAAGGCGAGGGCTGCAAGCGCAAAAGAACAATATCTAATTGTCTTCATAGGGGCATAGTTTGATTACTTGGGAGCAGCAGGGGCGGTCAGGCCCCTGCTGCCAAATACTATCCTTCGTTGCCGAAGAGTTCGGTACGAATGATTTCGCTCGTAAGGCTATCGGCCTTATCAAGATTATTGTCAAGCATATACTTGAAGAAGAAAGCATACGTAATGAGCGCACGCTGCGAGCAGAAGCAGCCGTAGTAGCCGGCAAGCTGGCTGCCGGCATAGCCGCAGAGGTTTGTAATGCTCTGGCCGTGCTGGTAGTTCAGCGAGCGCATGGCCCAGTTGTCAAGGGCATCGACTTTAACCTTGCAGTGCTCGTTATTGCTGCTGGTGCCCATTACAAAGTGACCGCCGTTGCCGGAAGTCTCGTTGTACGGGCTTGCACCCCAGGAATATCCGTGTGTTTCAGGCACGGCGGTAGTACTCATCGAGACAGCGCCTCCGGCAAGTGCGGGAATGCTGCCCTTGCCGTACTTCTCGGTATCGAGACCGTCGTATCCACGGACAAGGAGATAGCTGCGAAGGGCAGTTTCGAACATATCGGCAGTATTGTATATCTTTCCTCCGACTGTTATGGTGGTGGTAGAGGGCACATAGTGGGCATTCTGCACGTTATTGCTTCCTGCTGAATAGTTTTCGCCCTTCAGCATATCGATAGTACCCGTGGTGCTCTCCCAGACATCAAGTATCTTCACGTACTCCTGTGCAAAGTCCTTGATAGTGGGAATGACTTCGGTATACTCGGCTTGCCTGACGGTAATTACCAATCCGTCGGTAACATCACCGCCAGTGATGGTCACGGTGCCTTCGCGTGCAGCGCCTGTGTTGGCCGCGGCGGTAATGCTCAAGGCATTGTCGCCCTCGCTGCCGCTGGAAGGACTGACGGTAATCCAGCCGTCGGAGGCTGTAGCAGTCCAGGACGTATAAGCATAGAGGCCGGCATCCATAGTGCCGCCTTCGTAACCGAAATCCAGTTCGTTGGTAAATAACTGGATATCCTTTGTTTCAAGACCAAAGAGTTCGCTTCGTATTAACTCGCTGCCAGTCAAGCCGTCGGCACGGTCGAGGTCATTATCGAGCATGTACTTGAAGAAGTATGCGTAGGTGATAAGGGCTCGTCCGGAACTGAAGCAGCCACCGTAATTGGTGATGGGGCTACGGGGATAACCACAGAGATTGGTTATCATATTAGAGTGAGTGAATGGCCAGTTCAGGGACCTCTGGGCCCAGTTGTCGAGGATTAACACGTCGGCCTGGCCATATACTTCATGCCCATTGATTGTTTTATATAAATAGCCTTCGTTACTGGACTCGACCAGCGGCGTGTTATATGAGAAACCATGTGTTTCGGGCACAGTTGTTTCGCTCATAGCAACAGGGGTGGCCGTGGGAATGTTTCCAAGTCCGGCCTTCTCGGTCTCGTTTCCATCCCAACCCCGGAGCAGGAGGTAAGAACGAAGAGCAGCCTCAAGCATGTCGGCCGTGTTGTAGGTTTTGCCTCCCACCTGAATTGTGAAGTCGTTGGGAACGTAGTGTGCATTCGCCACGACATCCTCGTCGCCATCTACCGCGAGAGCCCAGTTCGATACGCGGTTAATCGTACCAATGTGGTTTTTCCACTGATGAATTACCTCTACGTACTCCTGAGCAAAATCCTTGATGGTCACTTTGGGCGCGAAGGCGGTTTCGGGAGTGGGATAGATGGTGCCGGCTACAAGGGTGGTAGCTCCGACTTTCTTTGTCATGGCGAGGCCGTTAACGTCGACGACTTTCACGGTGAAGCCATTGGTATAGCTCCCCGGAGGCACGACTAAGAAAATCGCAGAGGCATCAGCCCCGAGAGCCTTTCCGACGTTGACTCGTACTACCTTGTCGGCCTCGGCAGTGGATGCTGACGTAAGTGCACCGGTAGAATAATCGACACTGAAGTTGCCGCTCACCTGTTCGCCGTTACGACCGGCGAATTCCACATAATCGATATTATCGGTAGTGGTGCCTTCCTTGAGCATAAGTTTTACGACAGCAGCCACATGCGTAAACGAGAGCTTGTCGCCGGATGCTGTCCGGGCAACCATGGGCAGGACTCCTTTGGCAAAGGACACATCCGTGCCGGCGGCTTGCTCGGCAGGCAGGCACACGGTGCCTTCGCTAACCCAGATACTTGCAGGGTAAACGGCATTCTTGGCATCGGCCAGAGCGGTGGAGAAACTAAAGTCGGCAGAAGCCGCAGGCGTTTCAATCGACAGGGCGGCGGAGGCTGTACCGTTCACCGAAATCGCATCTCCGTTTTCCCAGTAAACTTTCTTTCCGTCCGACTGAAGGGCCGCTTTTGTGTTCTGGATCCCGGCGGTGATGATGGTCACGGCTTCGTTGTCGATAACGGGCTCCTTTTCGGGTTCTGCAATCTTGTTGCAAGCTGCTGCCAGGGCAAGGGCAGCCATAGCAATGGGGAATAATCTAATCGTTTTCATGGCTTACTCGTCCTCCCAATTAAGAATATCACCTTGTTGCATTTCCTGGATATCGCCGCTTGCGGCGAAAATCGAATAGGTCCTCAATTCCAGTATGTTGGCTTTAGGAGTTTGGTAATTAGTTTTATCCATATTATGAATTATTTGGTTTTTAAACTGTTGAGGTTGGGGAGCTCACCGAGACCGTAACGGAAGAGGACTACGCCTTCGGCCTTGGTGGAATCGATGAACATACGGCAGTCTTTAAGTATGCCTTCCGCATCCATCGGGACGACCTTCGTGGAATCGGTGTCGTAGTAGGTAGTGAGGCCGGCCCAGACCTTGGCGGGAGCGCCCTTTGTAGCGAAGTGGTCGGCGACCATCTGCGCCCAAGGCCTGCCGCCCTTGCGGTAGGAGTCGCAGTGGAAGTAGATCATCGGCATCAGTATGTCGATGTACTGGCCCATCTGGGCGGGATCCTGGCCGTAGTAGTATTCGCTGTCAGGCTCGGGCATAAGGGCTGCGGAAAGGATGATGTCCGGGTTGGCAGCCTTGGTGGCGGCGTTTATCTGGCGGCAGAACTCGGTCACGCAGCCGGTGGCGGTGATTTCCTCGGAAGGATTGTGCTTATGGGCGGTGCCGCCGAAACGTATATAGTCCAGATGGATGCCGTCCACGCCGTAATTCACGTATTTCACGGCACGTTCAATGACCTTGTCGAAGTATTCCTGGTCGTAGCAGTTGAGTGAATCCTTGACTGGATTGATCCACTTGCCCTCGTTGTAGAAAGCCTGGAACCAGATGTGGACCTTCATGCCCCGCTTGTGGGCCTCGCTCACGAAATCCAGGGTGGAGTCCACTCCGTGGCGTTCGAAAGCCACTTCGTGCAGGATGATGTTCTTGATGTCTTTGGCGGCGAGGGTGTCCAGATTGACCTCGGTCATGAACTTGGACCAGAGCCAGATGCCGTTGAAATTGGGCTCCGCTGCCTTTTTGCAGGATGCAAGGGCCAGCAGGGCCAGTGCGATAACTATGTATTTTTTCATAAGTTGATGATAATCAGAAAGGAAGAGTCTTGTATCGGCCATTGAACTTGTTCATGCCTTTCCAGACGGGGAAACCGAAAGTGGCGCTGTTGTTGGACGGGTCGCTTACCCACCAGCGGCCGCCGGCCCAGATTTCCGGGATAACGTGGCCAATCACACCGGAACTGAAGTAACATTGGCCGTGCATATAGCGGGCGGGTATGCCGGCTGCGCGGCACATGGCGAGCGTGGCGTGCGTGAGGTCGCAGCAGTTGCCTCCCTTGGCCTGGATGGTCTTCACCGAACCTTTATGGGTGTTGGCGTAATCCTCCCACTCCCATTGGTCGCGGGCATACTCGAAGATTGCCTTGGCCTTCTGCAGGTCGCTTGCATTCTGCGGCAGTCCGGCCAGCGCGGCATCCCTTGCGGCCAGGACCACCGGATCGTCTATGTCGCAATTAGTAACCTTGCGGAGGTAGTCGGAGCCCCAGGTGCAGACTTTATCGGGGAACTTCAAATTGTGCTTGTAGTAATAGAAGGCGCGGCAGAGGGCGGCGCCGTAGTCGCGGGAAATGAAATTGCCTATGTACTTCACACCGTCCTTGAAAGGATTGTCATAAGTATAGGTGTAGGTGCTGTCCGCCCCGCGAGAGGGACAGGTGATGGTGCCGAACGAGACATAATTGGGCATGGAGCCGTTCTTGATGCCATAGGCGAGAGCCTTGTCGGCAGCCCAGGTGAGGGCTTCGATGGAGATGGAATCTTGTTCGAATGTGTTGTTGGCATCGGCGCTGCCCCAGGTCATCCTGACCGGAACGTCCACCTCCTCATCCTCCCAGTGCTCAGGATCCTCCTGAATCTTTCGCAGGAGGGCGCATGCGGCAGCCATATACTGACCCTTGCCGTAGAGGATGCCCTCCACATTGACCGAGGCGGGCAGTTCATCCTTTTCCACGAAGATCTCGTAAGCCTTGGCGAATTCTTCCACGAAGAAACCGTTGTAACGCTGGGCAACGAATTCTTTGGGAGTATCGTCAGGCTTGTCTTCCGGCTGGTCCGGATTCTGCCTGGGCTGGCAGGCGCAGGTGGCAATAAGAATTGAGCAGGCCAATAAAACTAATGCAAACTTCTTCATTTTTCAATGGTTTAAATTGGGAGCAGCAGGGGCGGTCAGGCCCCTGCTGCCAAAAAGATGAATTAATTAAGAGTAATCTGTACTTTTGCAGGTATACTCTGGGATGCCATACCAACCCTAACCCCGATGGTTGAGCCGGAAGCAGGTGAGCCGATCTTGGCACGAGGGATACTATACTCGATAAGCGATGAGTCTCCGGATACTTTGCCCATAGAGCCGAGAGTATCGACCTTTGTTCCTATTGGACACTCTATCTTGCTGTCGTTTATAACCTCATTAGCTAGAACCGGATCTTCACCGGAGGCGTTGCTGAACGGGAATGTAACCGTAAGGGCTTCGTAGTCAGAGCCCAATCCATAGCCTGCATCTGCACCGGTAGCTGAATTATTGTCGGTATCGAATGCCGCAACAAGATATGCATTCCATTTACCCCTGGATTTTGCCACAGAATTAGGGACTTTGAAGTAGAGGTAGATATTGTCAGCATCAGAGGTTACCTTCCATTCAGTAATTCTGTCACCAGTTCCAGCCTGCGCACCGATGCCATCCCAGTCGGATAGATCGCCGTCGATCTTGATGGATGCTGCAGCTGCAGGGCTCTGGCCGTAAAGGTCGAAGTCGAACTTCTTGTCCTTGATGGCGGAATAGACATACATTCCGAGATTTAGAATACTATTGGTTCAATGAAAGAAACGTTTTCCCAGCTCCTGAATACGCCGCGACTTTTGTAGAAAATCATG
>JAFWPT010000347.1 GCA_017509375.1 Bacteroidales bacterium
GTGTTTCTATCGCTTGATGCCGTTTCCGGGGAGCTGGTGCGGGCGTCCCGGAACCATTTTTTCAGCGTCTGGATGGCCGTTTCTTCCGGTGCGTTGTTCAGATCTCCCACAAGGATGATGGGGGCGGTCTTGAAATCGGCCCTTTTCATCCCGGTCAGGCTTTCCATCTGGCTCAGCAGCGTCTCCACTTCCTGGTCGGGAAGTTCCGGATTCTCCGCGACGGACCAGCTGATGTGGGCCGAGAAAAACCACAGCTCCTGGCCGGCTTTGTCTTCCAGATGGAGCCAGGAGGTGATGATGGGGCTCTGCTGCCCCTTGCGCAGAGAAGCGGTGTCGGCAGGGCTTTCGCTCAGCCAGAAGCAGCCGTGTCCCAGCAGACGGAAGCGGGACTTCCGGTACATCACGCCCGTCGATTCGTCGGAGGTACGTACCATCTTTCCGCCGCTCAGGCGTCCGGGGCAATAGACAAACCACTCGTCCCCCAGGTCTTCCACCAAATCGGCCGCCTGGGTCCGGCGCACTTCCTGAAGTCCGGCCACATCGATGTCGTTCTGCCGGAAAAAGGCCTTCACAGCGGGCCTCCGGACGCCCCAGGGCTGCCCCCCGAATTTGTAATCGTAGTCCGGCCGGTTGTCATCCAGAAAGCGGATATTGAAGGACGCGACCGTGAGCGTGTTTTCTTCGGTCTGCGCAAAACCCGAGATGGACCCCAGCAGGAGCAGAAGCAGGAGTAAATATTTATTTAAGCGCACCACCATACAAAAATAGACAATAATGTTTAATACACAAATACGGCCACGGCACTGAGCCATGGCCGTATCGGGATTCGCTTCGGGTCCACAAGACTACTTCTGATAGCAGCCGGGCCAGGAGGTGGCGCCACGGCTGTTGCCGGCGATGTCCTTTCCGAGGGCGCCGATGGTGTTCAGCCAGGCGTAAAAGTCGGCGTCGGCATTTTGAATCTCTGCATTGACATCGGCCGTAGCGGCCAGCATGTTGCTGTTGGTGCCGGTGAGCGTGCCGTTCCAGGTGTAGGGCATCGTCCAGCCGCCGAAGCTCGCGGAAGTGGCATAATAATTATGGCCGGAACCGGTGTCGGTACCCCAATCGCACGTGCCATTAACAGGAGAAGTCTTATTGTAATAGGACTTTTCTATAGTGATAGATGCCGCACAATTCAATGACTTCCCAGTCGGAGAACAAAGCACGTTGTTTATGAAATAGAACTTGCCATTCTTGCTCAAATAAATAACGCCATTCGTGTTTTTAACTGACGCAGAACCGGTTGCGCTGGTCTTACGCATAGGGTCGCCAATGACAGAACTATTGGAGAGGAATAATGTAGCATCGGCGCTGTCAATATATATCCAGTCAATCGGATCCGTATTTCTTCCGCCATAATTATCATGAACGGAACAATTGTTCATTGCGATTGTGCCGGCAGTATACATCGCCATGAGCATTCCGTATTTCGCTCCTGTCCCCGCGTAAGTACCACTGGCGTTATTTTTGAATTCGCAAGCGTTGAAATAGTAAATGGGTTCCTTTGTCCTCGAATTGACAACTGCAGCACATGCGGGATTGACGCTACTGCTGCGATATGTATAGTTACCATCAAATACGCAGCCATTCAAGCGGGCGATACCGCCATCTTGTTCGACTCGGATTACTCCTCCGGAGTATTCATTGGCGTCAACATCGCTATAGTTAGAATTGAAAAGCACATCTGTGCAGTCAAATACTACCCCTGCTCCTTCGGCGTAGATGGCTGCACCTGCGGCTTTTGTATTGTCGGCGCCATCAGCGTGATTATCCTGGAATTTGCCGCCAGTGAAAGTGGTGGTGGCGTTGCCGCCATAAATGTAAACCGCGCCTCCCATCTTATCAGCAGAGTTGCCAATAAAATCACAATCAGTGAACCTGACGGTGGGATAAGCCCCTTTAATGCCAATGGCTCCTCCGCGATCGGTGGAATGGTTACGTATGAAGTCACAATCGATGAACGATATGGTACAGTCTGTTGTTCCATTTCCAAAGAAAGCGGCAGCGCCATATTCGCCAGCGTCATCGTTATCCTTGAACGTTACTCTCGTGAACGTGATTTCCTGGGCGTCCTGAACATAGACGGCGTTCTTGGAACAGCCTTTGACCTCTGTATCCTGAATGAATACTTTTGCACTGGTGTTGTTTACGTGGATAAGTCCGCCGGCACCGGTATTGCCAGAGAACGAGCAGTCCTTGATTGTTACCTTAGCGGAGTTGAACAGGGAAATCGCGCCGCCGTTGCCGGAAGTCCGGTTGTTTCTGAAATAGCAGTGATCCAGCGTCAGTTCCTTTGCGCTGTTGTTGAGTCGGATAACTGAGGCGTTGGATGCGCCGTTGGTGCCCGTGAACTTGACGTTCTTGATAGTAATATATGAACTGTGCTGGGGCCAGAGCACGCCGGCCGTAGTGCCTGAGAGTGCCGTCCTTCCCAGGAAGGTAGTTGTATCGGTAGCAGTTACCGTACCCTCTATGGTGAAATTGACATTGCTGTGATCAGGATAGCCGGGTTTCACGTAGTCGTCACCAAAAGAGAATTCTTCCGCGGAGAAGTGGAAGGTGGCACCCCTGAGGAGGAAGAAGTTATCCTGATTCTCCACAAATGATTTGAACTGGGCGGCTGACATGGCATTGTTCCAGCTCTGTCCGGCCTTGGACCCGGCGCCGGCAGGGGTCACGTAATAATGGCCGGCCCTGCCTTCGATATCGGCCATCTTGATAATCTGGCCCCGGGAGGTGGTAAAGCTGCCGTTGTAGAAGAAGGGGGTCTTCTGCACAATATTTGCCGGATCCGTCTCATCGGTAATCAGGTTCAGGCGGAATCCCCCGCTGAAAGTAACGCCGGGCAAAATGGGAATGTAGTAGTTGCCCGGACCGGATACGGTCATGTTCATGGAAGTGCCTGCACTTGTAACCTCTCCGTAAGAAACGGTGCTCCCTTCAATGTTAACGGGAAGCACACCGGAAACCACCTCGTCGTTGACACCCTTCACCTGGAGTTTTACGATCTCGTTGGAGGTTACACCGACCTTCAGCAGACAGGCCACATTCTTGAAAGCGAGCGAGGTGTTCCAGGAGTCCCCGTTTTTGGTAGCCTTCGCAACACAGATATCATTGGCGGCGAAGGAACCATCCGTACGGACGCCGTTGAAATGCACGTTTACGTTGCCTTCGTCATAGCTGCCGCCCGCCGATGCAGGATACACGGCATACAGTTCGGTGATGCCCTCGCCCACTTCCACGGTGAAAGTGGTGCTGGCACCGGCCGATGAGGCTGCCGCCGTTGCACTGCCGCCGGCCCATACGAACTTAACCTCGTCTCCGGCCACCCAGGAGACCACCTCGTCGGCCGCGTCAATGGTGGTTTTGGTGGGAACGCTCGCGGTAAATACGACCTTGTTGGGGTCGCTGGGAACGGGCTGCTCCTCCTGAGGGTTTTCTTTTACGCAAGCGAGAGAAACCGTCGCCAGCGCGATCATGGCTAATTTAACTGCTATCTTCATAATGATTCCTGTTTAATCGTACATGTCTGTGGATTCATAATCTTCATGGGTAGCCGACTGTGTCTGCGAGGCGGCTATTACCTGCTCCATCCGGACGAGCATCACGCAGGTCTCCGGAACCAGGTAAGCTTTGCGGGGGGAAAATGGATTCATCTGCTTATTCATACTCTTCACTAGAAAAGATCAAACGGTTCAAAATCTTCGAAGGTGGCAGGGGCGTCCACCAAACCCGAAGATGCAAGCACGCTTTCCGTACGGATATGAACAAACTCCGAGCTGGGAGCGGAATAGTTATTAGAGCGTATTACGTCGTCTTGCATATGTGGGCCATTTTTTTGCAATATTACGAATAACGTCCGCTTAGCTTTTACATCGATTCTTCCTTTGTTTACAAGAATCTTTTATATCCGGATGATATCAGCTCCGGCATTACGCATTTTGGGCCGATTTTGCGTAATGCCAGCCTCCACGCCCCAGCCGGCCGTCTTCTGACGGCCCGTCCCCCTCCCGAGGAGGGGGATCCAGGGGGAGGGTAACGTAGGTGTTGGTTCTTTGGTATATGGGCCTTCCGGCACATATACGAAGAAAGCCAGACGTCTTTTGACATCTGGCTTTCCAAAGAACGGCAGCTACCTACTCTCCCACCTGGTGGGGCAGTACCATCGGCGATGGTGAGCTTAACTTCTCTGTTCGGAATGGGAAGAGGTGGTTCCTCACCGCTATAGCCACCGCAGTATATGACTTGAGAGAAAAATATCTTCGGCTTAACAACCGATAGCGCTTATTTCCTTTGGCTTATCTTTCCTAGCGAAAGTCTTTCGGGCCA
>JAFWPT010000348.1 GCA_017509375.1 Bacteroidales bacterium
GCGGGTGATGAATACGTCTTCGTTGGACATATCCTTGAAAGCTACAAGTCGGTAGGTTTCGGGATGGATTCCTTGTTTCATAAAACTATAGTTTTTAAAGCGGGCGCAAATATAGCATATTATTTTGAAATAACAAAACCTATTCTTCCAGCCACGCTCCGAGTTCAGTGTAGATTTTTTCGGCGATGAACTTCATTGCCTCGGAACCGGGATGGCAGCCGCCCACATCGCCGCTGTAGTCGTGCTTGGGCATGTGCGGCTGACTGCCCTTGTTGGAAAGGGTCGAGGGGCTGTACCCGCCCAGGTCGTTGAATCCGTTCACCCTGAACAGGTTGACGGTCTTCGCCCCGTAGCGCGCGGCAATCTGCAGTACCGACTCTTCTATGGCGCTGTTGAGATAGTCACCGATTATGCACACCACCTTGCACTGTGGATAGCGTTCCCTTATCTGGCACAGGAGCTTCACGTATGCCTCGCAGAAGCTTCCGTCCGGCAGGGCGTTGATCTCCGACCGGGTCTTCGCCGCATCCGCCTTCGCGTAGATAGCTTCCATTATGGATGCCGACGGAGCGCTGCCGCCATAGATGTTGGACGCGTCGTTACGTATATCCACGCCCGGGGCCAGAGGGTCCGCGTTGTGAGCCCAGTCATTGGTGCCGCCGTGGATGATTATTATGTCCGGACGGCCGCAGCCGCCGCATTCCGCAAAGCGCGTGCTGAAATCCTTCTTGAACCAGGCGCTGGACGTCGAGCCGTATTTCGCCTTGTAGTTGGCGTCCGTGGTGTTGGTCACCGTAGAACCCGAGAACGAAATGTTGGTGTCGAAGGCGCAGTCCTTCATGTAGTCGTGGACCAGACGGTACCAGTACGTCTCGTCCACAAGCGTGAGAGTGCCGTCCGAGGCAGGATAATGGGCCGAATAGCCGGAGGGTATCCACCCCTTGAAGGTGGAGAGGGAGTCGCCTATCACGCTCAGGCGCTTGGCCGCCTTCGGCTTCACGTTGGGGTCGGCAGGCAGGCCGCTGATGGTAGGGAGACCGTTGGGGCCGGCAATCCATTCCGTGCCTGTCGACGTCGCCTGCAGCTTGGACAGGAGCGTACCGTCGCTGAGCTGCGACGTGCTGAGAGCCTGGTTCCCGCTCTCCGTCGTCTTGCCCTCAGCCGGGCCTATCTGCTTCATCGCCTGGTCCCAGAAACAGTTACGCACCGTCGTGGGCTGCGTGCAACGGGCGTAAATCGCACCGTAGAAGCAGTCTCCGGAGACCGACGTCACCTGCTCGCCACGGTTCAGAACCACCGGAGGAGTGATGGTGGAGTAGCAGTTCTCATAGACCGTCGCGCCGGTGCAGTTCTGGTAGCCGCTGATGCCGCCGAGCGCTCCGCGGTTTCCGACAGAGGTCGTCTGGATAAGCGACGGAGCAGCGTAGCAACCCCTGATGGTGGTCTTGCCGCTGCCGTGGGTCCAGCCGCACAAGCCAGTCACCAGAGAGTATGCGTTGGAGCCGCCGTTGTTGCCGGTGGCTGTGATTTCTGCTCCTATGGACGCGCAGTCCGATATCTCCACCGACTTGGTGGCGTTGCCAACCTTCAGCGTGCTGGAAAGGAAGCCGGTGTAACCCACTATCGCGCCTACCGAGTACTGGCCCTTAACGCGGCCGTAGCACGCGCACTTCGTTATCACTATGTCGCTTACGGGTACCGCAGCTCCTACGATTCCGCCCACGAAATACTTGTCCGAGCCCATGTCTCCGTAGCTGCCGAACACGCACTCCTCTACACGGCCGCCCATATGCTGGCCCACTATGCCGCCGAGGATGTAGCCCACCGTAGTCAGGTTGCCTTCAAAGCTGCAAGCTTTCACCACTGTCTTTGACCCTTCCGTCTTACCCACTATGCCGCCGGCCCAGTGGTAGTAAATGTTCACCGTGCGCTCCTTGAGCACTTTGCAAGATTCTATCGTGCTGTGCTTGGCATATCCGACTACGCCGCCGGAGAACTTCCCGTAGAAAGTCGCGTTGCCGTCCAGCACCGCATTCGCCAGTTTGCTGTCTTCCATATAGCCAACTATGCCGCCCGAATAACCGGCATTGGCATCGGAACCGATGGTGATACTTGCAGTATATTGACGAATCTGGCCACTGAAACTGCAAGATTCTATATTGCAGCCCTTTGCATAGCCGACTATGGATCCGCAATACACGTACTTGCTGTCTATGTCCGCATTCTCAAGGTTCACGTTGGAAATAGTCGCATTCTCCGCTTTGGCCACCAGACCTGCCGGCTTGTTGACCGTCGAGGCAATCTTCAGATTGGCAATACGTTTCCCGCCGCCGTCGTAAGTTCCCGTGAAGGTCCCCGACTGCGCGATGGGCACAAAGTTTTTGCCGCTCATGTCTATGTCTGCCGTCTGCTTGTAGATTGCCCCGGTAAATGAAGACGCCTCGTTTCCGTTGGTGTAGAACGAAAGGGAGTCGAGGTCGCGGGCGTTAGCTATCTCGAACGGCTCTTCCAAAGTGCCCTTGCCGCCGGAAAAATGCCAGACAGAGGGTTCTGGCTCAGGCTCGGGCTCAGGCTCGGGCTCGGGATTGTCTATCGGATCAGGATCCGGATCCGGTTCCGGGTCCACCGGTTTTGTGCATGCTGCTACTGTCAATGCCAGGATGGCGGAAAACAATAAAAGTTTTTTCATATCATTTCATTCTATAAGGTGCTGATTCATAGAGCAGATATCGCTTGGCTTTGCGAATCCATTTCTGTTCTTCGAGTTTTACGTGCTCCTGCACTATGTCGAAGGTGATGCCGCCGGAAAGATATTCGCTGATGACAGGGTCGTCAATCATGTCCAGCAGTTCGGAGGTGATTTCAAAACGGGAATCCCTGTCGGCAAACCAGCGCATCAGCTGAACCGTGTGGAGCAGCGAATGGTATTGCGTTCCCGGGAGAAGCATGATCTGGTAGCCGTAGCAAAGTTCCCCCGCATACTTTCCGAAAGAAGGGGTGAAGGTGCACGGACGCATGAGCACGCCTTGCGGACTGGGCGGCACGGAACCGTTGCTTAGGAAAGGCGCGCCGATGAATTCGTAAGGACGCGGAGTGCCTATACCGGGTGTGATGGTAGTGGCGGTCCAGAGCGCACCTCCGCTGTACATATCGCAGGAAAACAGTCCCGTAATGTCCGGCGAAGGGGGTATTGCCCACGGCAGCAGGTCTTTTCCCACCCCTCCTGCCATAGCCGAAATTATGTGCAGGGGGAAGCGTGCGCCTATTTCGCCGCACCACAAATTGCACAGTTCAGCTATGGTCAGGCCGTGGCGATGAGCCACCCTGGGCGTCCAGAGCTTGGGTTCCAGCACCGGAATGGTACCTTCTACTATACGGCCGGCGGGATTGATATGGTCTATGATGTATATCGACGGCCCTTCTTCCATCCTGGCCCTGAAGCTCAGCAGACGAAGTACATCCCTGGTATAAGCGAAATAACGGCTGCCCACATCCTGTATCTCAACTACTATGGCATCCAGGCCCTCGAGATCTCCGGCGCTGAAATCGATATGCCCGGCGGACGGGTCCATTTCCGCTCCGGACGGGCCGAAGATACGCGCCAGGTTGCCTCGCGAACGGAATATGTCGTACAGATACGACTGCGTTGCGCTGTCCCAGCAGTTGGCGGTGCAGAAACACGCTACGCGACCTTCGGTAAGGCTCTTGTCAAGCTGCTCGGAAAGCGGACTGGTGCGGAAGCTAAACATTACCTATAATCTTGCGGGCGAGCGCGATGACTTCCTGTGCAAGGGCTTCCGCTTCCGCTTCTGTCGGAGCTTCGGAGTAGATACGGATGATGGGTTCGGTATTCGACCTGCGCAGATGGACCCAGCGGCGGGTAGCTTCGAAATCTATCTTCACTCCATCGATAGTATTCACCTTTTCGTCCTTGAAGTGCTCTTTCATAGCCTCCAGGATACGGTCTATCAATGCTTTGTCGCTCAGGTCTATACGGTTCTTGGCGATAAAGTACTGAGGCAAGGTCGCCTTGTACTCGCTCGCGCTCATTTTCTTATGGGCAAGCTGGCTCAGGAAGATGGCTACGCCCACCATGGCGTCCCTTCCGCAGTGAGAGGCGGGGTAGATTACGCCGCCGTTCCCTTCTCCGCCTATAAGCGCGCCCACCTCATGCATTTTGGTGGTAACATTCACTTCGCCAACCGCAGAAGCGTAATATGTGCCGCCGTGTGCCTCGGTCACATCGCGCAGGGCACGGCTGGAGCTGAGATTGGATACGGTTGCAAGAGGCTGGACCCCGCGACGTACCGCATCGTCCAGCAGGTAGTCCGCGACAGCCACCAGGGTATACTCCTCCACGAAAGCTTCTCCGGTCTCGCAGATAAAGGCCAGACGGTCCACGTCGGGATCCACGCTGATGCCCAGGTCCGCTTTTTCCCGTACTACGGTTTCGCTGAGATCCACAAGGTTCTGGGGAAGGGGCTCCGGGTTGTGCGCAAAGTCTCCAGTAGGATTGCCGTTGAGAGTTATACACTTGACGCCCAGGCGCTTAAGCAGCCTCGGCATAATTATGCCGCCGACGGAATTGATGGCATCGAGGACAACTTTGAAACCCGCAGCACGCACGGCTTCCACATCCACCGCCTCCAGTTTGAGCACGGCGTCGATGTGCTCGTCGGTGAAATCGTGGTCTTCAATGCAGCCTATCTCATCCACTGGGGCAAAGTCGAATTCTCCGCTCTCGGCGCAATCCAGGATGGCTTGTCCCTGCACGGCAGTCAGGAATTCCCCATGCTCGTTCAGCAGTTTGAGGGCGTTCCACTGACGGGGATTGTGGCTGGCGGTGATGATTATGCCGCCGTCAGCATGGCTGAAGGTCACGGCAAGCTCGGTAGTGGGAGTACTTGCGAATCCGCAGCGCACCACGTCCACGCCGCAGGCAATCAGCGTGCCCACGACCAGCTGCTCCACCATTTCTCCGCTTATCCTGGCGTCCCGGCCCACCACGACCTTATAGCGATCGCCGAACGGAGCCTTGCGCTGACGGAGGCAATGGCAATATGCATAAGTGAATTTGACAATATCTACAGGGGTGAGGTTGTCGCCCGTGGGCCCCCCGATAGTACCCCTGATACCGGAGATTGATTTTATCAGTGCCATAAAGTTAGTTATTTCTTGTACAAAATTAGTGAATATTGTTTAACTTTACAAGCTATGAAAGAGTATATACAACAAAACAAAGAACGTTTCTTTGAAGAACTGTTTTCCTTGCTCCGCATTCCTTCCGTGAGTGCTCAGGCAGACCATAAAGCCGACATGTATCTCTGTGCCGACAGGCTCGCCGGGCTGCTGCTCGAGGCCGGGGCCGACACTGCTTCCGTTTACGAGACCGACGGCCATCCGGTGGTCTTCGGACAGAAGAAAATCGACCCTTCCGCCCGCACCGTGCTGGTTTACGGCCACTATGATGTCCAGCCTGCCGAGCCGCTGGAAAAATGGCGCACGGACCCTTTTGAGCCCGTTATCGCTCCGGACGCCACCGGCCGCGACGCCATCTGGGCAAGGGGTGCCAACGATGACAAGGGCCAGCTGTTCATGCACATAAAGGCTTTCGAATACCTGATGCGGACCGGCGCGCTTAAGCATAACGTAAAGTTCATTTTCGAAGGGGAAGAAGAGATTGGCAGTCCTTCCCTGCCCGCCTGGATAAAGGCCCACAAAGCCATGCTTGCAGCCGATATCTGCCTTGTCAGCGATACCACCATGATAAGCGAGAAGGTGCCTTCCATCAACTGCGGCATGAGGGGCCTGAGCTACCTGGAAGTAAAAGTAACGGGGCCCAACAAGGACCTGCACTCCGGCCACTACGGCGGTGCGGTAGCCAACCCCATCCAGGTGCTGTGCGAGATGATATCCACCCTCATAGACGAAGACGGCCGCGTGACCGTACCCGGCTTCTACGACAAAGTGGTAGAACTGTCTAAGGCGGACCGTAAGCTGCTTGCCAAAGCTCCCTTCGACCTTAAAGAGTACAAGGAATTCCTGAACATACGCGCAGTCCGCGGAGAAAAAGGGTACAGCACTATGGAACGCACCGGTATCCGTCCATGCCTGGACGTGTGCGGAATCTGGGGCGGGTACACCGGCGAGGGAGCAAAGACCGTCCTGCCCAGCGAGGCGCACGCCAAGATATCCATGCGTCTGGTGCCCAACCAGCGCAGTTCCGAGATCACAAAACTGTTCACCCGGCATTTCAAGGCCATAGCTCCCAAGTGCGTAAGGGTGGATGTCCAGCCTTGCGAAGGTGGCGACGGATTCCTGATCCCCATCAGCAGCAGCGCCTACAAGGCAGCCAGCCGCGCCATAGCTGAAGTCTATGGAACAGAGCCGGTGCCATCCCGCGGCGGCGGCAGCATAGCCGTGCTGGCCAAGGTCCAGAAATTATTGGGTATCGACCCGCTGCTGCTCGGCTTCGGACTCGAGCGGGACACCATCCACTCCCCCAACGAAAGCTACCTGCTCAGCCAGCTCTGGAGGGGAATGGAAAGTATTTCGCTGTTCTATAAGTACTGGTAAACAGCGAGATAGTCCATTCGTTTCCCAAAAAGCAAACACAGCATAACGACAAAAAATCACACTCAAAGAGACAAAATGTATCCAGGCTCAACGGCGTCGGAACGAGCCGATTGAGTAACTTGCGAAGATAGCTTTAAATGTAGAC
>JAFWPT010000045.1 GCA_017509375.1 Bacteroidales bacterium
ACTTGGCATAATGCTGCTGGAGGGCCTCCATGCGTGTCTTGCAGAATTGGGCCGTCTCGAAATCCAACTCTTCCGAGGCCTGCAGCATGGCCGCATTGTATTTGGCAATGATCTCGCTCACTCCGCCTTTGAGCAGATGCACGATTTCTTCAATCCAGCTGTCGTATTCTTTTTCCGAAACCTTGCCCACGCAGCACCCCAGGCACCGGCCTATGTGAAAGTCGAGGCAGGGACGGTATTTGCCGCGCAGGATGGCGTCAGAGTCGATTTTGAACCTGCAGCTGCGCAGTGGCCAGTTGCGCCCGAAGAATTCGAGCAGGCTCCTTGCGTGCACTACCGAGCTGTACGGGCCGAAGTAACGCGAGCCGTTCTTCTCCACCCTGCGGGTGAGGAACACCCGGGGGAAGGGCTCGGCGGTGACGCATATCCAGGGGTAGGTTTTGCTGTCTTTGAGGAGAATGTTGTAGCGGGGCTTGAATTGCTTGATGAGGTTGTTCTCGAGCAGCAGGGCGTCCGCCTCGCTGTTGACCACCGAGTATTGAACATCCGCAATCTTGCTTACCAGGATGCGCGTTTTGACGTTGAGCCTCTCGGGGGGTACAAAGTACTGATGTACGCGCTTATAGAGATCTTTGGCCTTTCCCACGTAAATAATAGTCCCGGACGAGTCGCTATAGCGGTACACGCCGGGGCTGTGTGGCAGAAGCTCTATTTTTTCTTTAACTGTCAAGCCGGGGAAGGTTCTATAAATACAAATATATTAAAAATGCGTATCTTTGGATAAAATTGTTTTAAAAAATGAAGTTGTTCTTTTTCCTTCTGGCCTGTTTGCTGACAAGCACATGCAATAAGGGCACGGAGTATCATATTCCGCCTCCGGTTGTCTCCGACGAGCCCGGCACACCCGATACTCCGGTTGTGGAAGAGCCGGATGCAGACGTGCTAAGGCTGGCTACTTACAACGTGGGCGTGTTCAGCAAGAGCGGCTCCAACACCACCCTGATGATTGTAGAGATGATGAAAGAGCTTGGAGTTTGCGCACTTTCGATGAACGAGCTCGACAGCTGCAATACCCGTCACCAGGTGTTCCAGCTTAAGTCGTTTGCCCGCGAGATGGGCTCCTGGGACTATACTTACGCTCCGGCTCTGAATTATAAGGGCGGCTGGTACGGAATAGGCATCGCATCCGACCCCAAGCTAAATATTATCAGACGTTTCCGCCTTAAGCTGAGCCAGGCCGGGGGTTCCGAAGTCAGGGCCCTGGCGGTGAGCGAATTCCAGGATTTCGTGTTCTGCTCCACTCACCTCGACCATAAGTCAAAGGATGCCCAGCTGGTTCAGGCGGGGGAGATAACCGCCTGGGTCGAAAAGACTTACGCCAACTCCCGCAAGCCTGTTATCCTTTGCGGCGACTTTAACGCCCTGCCCTCCAGCGGGACTCTTGCCTACATGAGGCAGAACTGGACAATTCTTTCGCCCGACGGCTTTACATATCCGGCCAGCAATCCTTCCAAGTGCATCGACTATATTATGGTGTACAAGAATGCCGCCGACCGTATAGAGTTGAAGGACGCAAAGATTCCTGTCAAGTTTACCACGGGCGATGTGGCGGTGGCTTCCGACCATCTGCCCGTATATGTCGATATTGTTATTAAATAATATAGTTATGAAAAAACTAGTTTTGTCATTTTTCGCCATTCTGGCGGCGCTGAGCGTGCAGGCTCAGGAAGAAGATGCTCACGATTTCGAAGTTGGCATCGGTACCGGGTTGAATTTTAAAGCCAAGGAAAATCTTTCCCGTAACCCCGGAGTGATGGTTTACGGAGAGTATCGCTATGGCCTTTCGGATCATTTTGACATAGGCGCCCAGGTCAATTATTCCAACGCCAAAGGTAAATATGATGCCAAAGACGCGATATTCAACCAGGTAGAGTTGATGTTGGTCTCCGACTGGAACATTCTATCTTCCGGCAAATGCCGTCCGTTTATCGGAGTCGGTCTTGGTGGCGCTTACGGCAAATATGCGGCGAACCAGGTAAAGTACAATTACTTTTTGGGTGTCGTAGATCCGCGTTTGGGCTTACAGTTCGGCAGACATTACAAAGTAGCGTTCGACGCCAACCTTGCCTTCGAAAGAGCTTCCCAGAA
>JAFWPT010000349.1 GCA_017509375.1 Bacteroidales bacterium
AGGCTATTGAGCGTATCGTAGAGGCCGTGGAGAAAGTGAACGATCCGTCGGCCGAAAAGGACGCTGAAAGCGAAAACAGGGCCGTTTCTGAGGCTTCTGAGTGCATTCCTGAAGGTGAAAACGTTTTCACAGCAGAAACCTGAGAACAGGATAATGGTCTGACGGGTGACAGAACTGTCGCATCGATGAGTCCCTTTCTGCGGCGGGGAAACCCTCGTGGAGGTATTCTGCGCTCCGGACCCGCTTCAACAGGGCCGGAGTCGCATAAACCATGTCTATGCGGCGTCCGCTCTGTGTGCTCTTGCAGAATTCACCTTTGTGGAAATGCTCTACCACATCTACGTACGGAGTGTTCTGCTTGATATAATCGTGAACGAGGAAAGCCGGATCGGACTCGTCGAGGCCGTAATGGAAATTGTCAACCCTGGATATGGCGTTGAAGTCGCCGGCCATGAGCCACAGCTGTGCCGCGGCCCCTGGTACGCTGCCTATGGTCTGGCTGCAGATGTACTGCATTTCTGCGGCCCGGAAATAGTCTCCACCGTGTGCTGCCTCGCTTTCCTTCTTGTCTTTGGCGCCATAGGCGTACTTGAAGGGATACGTGTGCAGGGTAACTATGTTGAGTTCTTTCCCTTTGCCCAGGTCCACCTTTGCCCAGCCGGAACCGTGTACGACTACGATGTCATCTCCGTTTCCGGTGATGCGTTTCACTATCTTGATTGGGTACTTGGAAGTAATGACCTGAGGGAATCCGTCGCGTTTGCCGCAAATCAGGGTGTAGTCATGTCCGTAGCGGGCGGCGAGCAGATCCCAGTTCCAGGGGAGGTACTGGTCTTCGGAGACCTTGAGCTTCTTGTCGGACCCCGTTATGTAACGGGATTCGGCCTCGCACCAGATGCAGATGTCGGGATCGACTTCGCTCACGAAAGCGACGAAGTTGTCATAACCGTTTCCCTGGTCGGACCACATTCCGTTCTGGATGTTCCAGTACAGAATCTTAAGCTCCTTCCCTCCGGCCCACGGGCAGGAGAGAAGAAGCGAAAGAAGCAGTGGAATTATGCGTGTAGCCAGTCGGATCATTACGGTGCAACGTATGTGAGACCTGTGATCTTGTCTGCAAATCCTTCACCCACAGGACCGATGTAATCCATGAAGTTGGAAGCATCGACCGCGAAGAAATCGCCACCGTAAACTGCGAGTTTGCCGCTCACGGTAACGCCGCTGATGTGGTCGAAACGGACGAGGTTGCCGCCGATGAGACCGGAGTGACGGGGGGAGTCGGCGTTGGCGCTGTAGATGTTGCCGTAATTGGCTCCGCCTTCAACGATGTTGCTGGTCTTGTCCAGAAGGCCGACTATACCGCCGACGTGGGTCTTCTCGTTGGATATGAAAAGGTTTCCGTAGTTGACGCAGTCATAAAGAGCAGCATTATCCCCGGCGTAACTGAGCACATTGCCGATTCGTGCGTTTACGAAGGCGTTGGTCTGGTCGGCGTAGGTGGTGCAGCGCGTCAGGGCGGTGTTGCAATAGGCGGTTGCAAGTATGCCGCTCACGCGGCCGGCATCCAGCTTTATCTCTCCGCGGAAGGTGCAGTCTGTGATGGAGTTGGAATTGGACCCGTTGGCATCTGTAGTTGAATATCCGGCCATGCCGCCGAACATTACGCCGGTCGCGCCGCTTTTGGTATTCACGCCGCTATTGCCGGAAACAGAGAGGGTGACCTCGCAATTCTCGATGGTCGAAGGTCCGTTTTCGGAATTGCCGCAGATATATCCGGCGATACCTCCCAGAGCGAAGCGGTTGTTGTCTTTTTTGTTCCCTGCCGTAGTGAGCTTGCCGTTCACTGTGACGTTGCTCACGGTGGAGCAGATCATCGTGCCGGCAACTACGCCTGCGTCACCTTTGGCTTCAGCGCTTATCGTTATGTCGCAGTTGATGACAAGATCCTTTACGGTAGCCGCCTTGAGCACTCCGAACAGGCCCCAGGTATTATTGTTCTTTACGGAAACGGTGGGCTTGAAGTTCTTTATGGTATGGCCGCCGCCGTTGAAAATGCCGGTGAAGACAGCACCTGCGGGGTTGCTGCCGTTGGCTCCGTTGGCTACCTTTTCCTCGGGATAACCGATAGGGGTCCACTCAGAGTATGACGAGAGGTCGATGTCGGCCATGAGGGCGATTTCTCCGGCCTTGTTCTGCCACTTAGAGAGGTCTTCGGCGCCGCTGTTCACGGCTTCGGCGAAAGCTATCAGGTCTTCTGTATTATAGATTCCGGTGGGAGCGGCAGCTGCGATGTGTACCTCAGGCATGCTTCTGAGCTCTCCGACGGCAAGCGTACGGGCGTTTGTACCCTTTGTGATGGTGATGTCGCTCGCAGTCTTGAACTCTATCTCCAGACCGCTGGCGTATGTACCTGCGGGAACGGGGATGTAGATGTACGTGGGGGTACTGCTAAGGGGTGCATTCTCACAATTGACGGTAATCGTCTTGTAGGTGCCGTCGAGTCCGCCTATAAGCTCCGGTACGGTGTAATCTATACCAAAGGGACCGCTTACCTGTTCATCGCCGTTGCTTTTGAGGGTGACGGTGGCGAGGGAAACTCCGTCCTCTCCGGTGACAGGAATCTTGATGATTGCGGTGAGGGGCTTGAAACTGAGCGAAGTCTTCGAATCGGAATAAGCGGCCATAGGAATGGACGTACACTGCTCCAGGTACATCACATCGCTGAGCTCTACGATTTCGTCTCCGTAGTAGATAATTGAAGGATATACAGCACAGTAAGGAGCATTCACTTCGCTCGTCATGGTGAAGGTGGCTGTCGCTCCTCCTTGGCTCAAGCTTTCGGAACCGACGCCGTTTACGGATATTGCATCGCCTTCGGCCCAACTGACTTTGACTCCGTCGATAGTCGTTTTGCCAAGCGGCGACAGGGAAGCCTCAAGAGTGGTTGCTCCCACCTTGGCGGGGACGTTGTTCTCCTTGGTGCAGCTCACCGAGAGCAGGGCAGCAAAGGCGGCTGCGAAAAACAAATACTTTTTCATTGCTTTCGGTGATTAATAGTCCCAACTGTCATCCACGTTGGTAAGATCAGTAATATCTCCGGATACATTCAGGAGGCTGAGCTCCGGGACAAACTGCCCGGACTCAGCCTGAGGGGTTATATAAGTTCTTTTCATGACTTACTTGGAAACGAACTTAAGGTCGCTGATGTGAGTCTCCATGCCCTCTACGACGAAGCCGATGAGATCCATGAAGTTGCCCTCGGAAGCGGCAGTGAGGTTGTTGGCATCGTCACCGAGACGTCCGCCGACTCCGACTCCGCTCACGTGGTCGAACTTGCTCCAGTTGGCTCCGACGAGTCCGCGGTACTTTTCGTTGGCGCAGATGATGTCGCCATAGTTGGCACCCCCTTCGACATAGCAAGTA
>JAFWPT010000350.1 GCA_017509375.1 Bacteroidales bacterium
ACCCCTGAGCGTCTTGAGCGTAAGAAGTACAACCCTTACCTTAAGAAGGTCACTGTTCACCGTGAAATCAAATAATTTATAGGAGACTGAATTATGGCAAAGAAAGCCGTTGCAACCTTCGCAGCCAAGGCCGGTGCCAAGAGCATGGTCAAGTGCATCCGTATGGAGAAATCTCCCAAGACCGGCGCTTATGTTTTCACCGAGCAGCTGGTAGAGGCCGAAAAGGCCAAGGATTTCTTCGCAAACAAGAAGTAATCATTCCTGTTATTCTATAAGGCAGAGCGGCCCCGGGGAATCCTGGAGCCGCTTTTCCGTTAGTTGTTGGATACCTCGAGCTATGTCCATTGGAGCTTGATGCAAATTCCTGCTGTTTGCTGATATTATGTCGGGACCGCTTTGTCGCAAAAGTCATGGCCGGCGTTCTCCTGAGACTTGGGGCGTTGATTCTTCGCGGCACGGAAAGGTAGGACCAGGAAGCAATCGCTGCAATCCGCTCCCAAAACGGTGGTGAACTGGCATTTCAGGAGCGAATCGCCGTATTTCTCTCCCGAAACGGTAGAAAAGCGGCAATCCGGGAGCCAATCACTGCATTTCGCTCCCGAAATGACAGAAAAGTGGCAATCCGGGAGCGAATCGCCGTATTTCTCTCCCGAAACGGCGGAAAAGCGGCATTTTGGGAGAGAATCGCCGCATTCCACTCCCGTATAATGAGTCTAATGCCACGAGACGGACGTGAGACCTCCTTCATTGGTTTCGTGGCCGGCTAATGCGTAATTATCTCTCGTTTGCGGATCACTGCATTCCGCTCCCAAAACGGCAGAAGAACGGCAATCCGGGAGAGAATCGCCGCATTTCTCTCCCGAAACGGTAGAAAAGCGGCAATCCGGGAGCGAATCGCCGCGTTCCACTCCCGAAACAGCGGAAGAACGGCAATCCGGGAGCGAATCATCATATTCCGCTCCCGAATAATAGGTCTATTGCCATGAGACGGGCGTGAGACCACCTTCATTGGTTTCGTGGCTGGATATTTCGAAATTATCTCTCGTATTAAGCCACGAAATGGACGTAATCCTTCCGTCATCCGTCTCGAGATAGATAGTTGCTTTCGCCGGCAGGAGCGGAGTGGCAGCGGGGAGAAGTGAAGACTTCTGCTATTAATGTCTTCGGCACCCGAAGGGGAGCTGTCCGAACTGTCCGAACCGTACGAACCGTTGCCGGCCTTGCTTTTCCGTCTTACCCGCACGGGTAAGGTCCGTGGATTTCCGTAATGCGGTATTCGAAGTCGGAGTCGTCCAGTACGAACACATAGTACTGCCCGCCTCCCGGCTCGACGCGTATAACCACGTGGCCTCCCCTGGCCAGGAAGCTGCCTGCATCTATGCCCTGGGCTCCAAGGATGGGGATAATGTATCCGGACAGGTTGGTGGCAAATATCTTCACGTCCTTATTGGCCGCATATACCCTTTTGAGCGTGGCATAGTTGGGCTGGTTCTTGGTCCATACGCCTATCACGTAACTGTCTGGTTTCAGGGCGTTCAGCAGGGCGGAGCTGTTGGTGTTGCTGGTACTGTGGTGGCAGGCTTTCATCGCCTCCACCTTGCCAACGACCTTGGATATGGGCTGTTCGATATCTTTCCAGCTGAAAATCCCCTTGTCGTTGTACTGTATATCACCCCCGGCGAACCAGTCGAATTTGCCGTAACTGAGGGTAAACACGCAGGACAATACATTCTCGTTGATATCCCAGGTCTCCACGTTGGCAAGGCAATCGGCGGCTGACGGCAGGTAAGTGGTATTCACGGAGTTGCCCTTGCCGGTCCAGACGTCGCCATTGGCGGCTATTCCGCGCACGGAGAACTCCGGATACTGATTTGGCTTGTGCTTGAGCACTATCTGGCCGGTATTCCCAATTGACAGACTTTCCCGTATGGTTCCGTTGGCGCGTCTGGTCCAGTCTATGAAGTTGAGGTAGTTCTGCCTGCGGCTCTGCCCGGAGCTCCACACGTTCGACGCCCGATTGTCCCAATCGCCCCGGTCTATCAGCTTCGTAATGGGGAATGCCATACCTACCTCCGGCAGGCCGTTCAGCAGGAAGCCTCCTTTGTTGATATCCACCGTGGAAACAGGATTGCCGTTTTTGTCCACCGCTTTCCAGCCGTATTTTGCGTGGGACTTGGTGAACGACCCCATATGGTCGCTGTGGTAGTGGGAAAGCAGGAAGTAGTCGATGTGATTGTCCGATATGGCGGGCATATAGCGTTGCAGGTAGCGGTTGATTACGGTGCCGCTGGAATAGTCCGGCGACGGCTTGGAGTAGATGCCTGAGCCCTCTGAACCTTGTATCTCGAACTCGGCGCCCCCGGCAGCGTCCACCAGCATGTTGGTACCGTCCGGGAAGATGTAGAAGAACGCCTCTCCTCGTCCGCCGTTTATACTGTGGATGTCCAGCCAGCCTTCTTCCCACAGGGGCAGGGGCTCTCCAACAACGGCGGTGACCGGATTGTCGGACTTATCTTCAAAGGCGTCCAGGGCGGTTTCCCTTCCCCGCCTGACGTCCACTTTATCCGTTACTATAAGCTCGTTGGTAGCTCCCCCGGCATCCGTCAGCAGTATGGTGATTCCCTTGTCGAAACTGGTTTCGGGCAGCAGGAAACGAACCGTAACGGCATCTTGACCCGGATTGAGGACAGGGGAGAATACCATAGTTACCGAGGAGGACGCGCCGGAAGCCGGGATATTGACTGACGGGATGCCGTCGCCGTCGAATTTGACCACAGCCCGGCCGGCCAGCGCTTCGTTTCCGTTGCCCTGCAGCGAGATTCTGGAAATGCTGCCGGAACCGCTAATCGTTACATCCAGGGCCCCGAAAATGTGCCTGAACAGGAATTCGGCATCTTTGGAACAAGCTGCAAGCATAGGGCGCACCGGGTAATTGCAAAAAGCCGGAATGTCAAAGTACAGGGCTCCCTCGCCGGTGCAGACGTTGGATGCAGCCCAAGGGAAAAGCGCATAATTGCCGGATAAAGAGGCGCTCCCGTCTTCCCCGGAGCTGTATTTGAACTCGGTGCGGCTCTGCCCGCCGCCAGGGCAGGTGAAGGCCTTGTTGCCCGAGTTGCAGTTGAATACGGATATCATATCTCCAGCTTGCCATTCGAATGCAGGAGTACTGTCGGCAAGGGTGCATACAACGGTGTTAAGCCTCCCGTTTTGTTCTCGCTCGCAGGAAAGGATGCAAAGCAGGATCGCTGTAAAGAATATAGTTCGATTTTTTCGCATACTTTGTCAAAGATAATCTATTTCCGGCAAAAGTGTACGGGAAAGCGCTACAGTTTGTGATTATTGAAAAAAATCGGTACATTTGTAAGTTATGGCATTTAGTTTCTTTCAGAAGATAGGCAGGGCCATCGCCGGCCGCTCCAGAGTGGATGACGATACCCTCGACGCAATAGAGGAGGCACTTGTCGAATCCGATATGGGTGTGGACACCACGCTCAAGGTCATCGACAGGCTGGAGGAGCGGGCCCAGCGCGACAAATATATGAGCCAGGACGAACTCCGCGGCATGCTCCGCGAAGAGATATCCGCCCTCATCCCAGATACCCCGGCAGGTCCCGAACTGGCCGGCAAGCCCCATATCATCCTGGTAGTGGGCGTAAACGGAGTAGGGAAGACCACTACCATCGGCAAGCTGGCCAATTACTGGCGCAGGCAGGGGAAACGTGTCCTCCTGGGGGCCGCCGATACCTTCCGCGCAGCAGCCGTTGACCAGCTGGATATTTGGGCCGGGCGCGCGGGAGTCGAGATAGTGAAACAGCAGATGGGCTCCGACCCTGCCGCCGTCGCTTTCGATACCGCAAAATCAGCCGTTGCCAGAGGCTCGGACGTGGTGCTCATAGATACCGCCGGGCGCCTTCACAACCGTGTGGACCTTATGAACGAGCTTACCAAGATACGTAATTCCGTGCGTAAGGTGGTTCCCGACGGCCCCCACGAAGTGTTGCTCGTGCTCGACGCCAGCACTGGGCAGAACGCTTTCGCACAGGCAAAAGAGTTCGCCCGCGCAACCGACATCACCGGACTGGTAGTTACCAAGCTTGACGGTACAGCCAAGGGGGGTGTGGTGGTAGGCGTCAGCGACCAGTTCAACATCCCTGTCCGCTTCATAGGGGTAGGCGAAAAAATAGAAGATATCAAGCCGTTCGACAAGGAGTCATTTGTGGCGGCGCTATTTAATCCAGAAGATATATGAAACTCAGTTACAGTTGGTTAAAGGATTATTTGAAGTGTGAGCTCACTCCTGCCCAGGTGGCGGAGGCCATGACTTCCATCGGTATAGAAGTAGATGCTCTCGAAGAAAGCGAGGCCGTACCCGGCGGTCTTGCAGGAGTGGTGGTTGCCGAGGTGCTCACTTGCGAACCGCATCCGGACAGCGACCATCTCCACGTCACTACCGTCAATACCGGTGCAGGAGAGCCAGTTACAGTTGTGTGCGGAGCGCCCAACGTGGCTGCGGGGCAGAAAGTCCTGCTGGCCCAGATTGGCACTGTGCTGCCAGGTGACTTCAAGATCAAGAAGTCCAAGATTCGCGGGATTGAGTCCTTCGGCATGATATGCGCGGAGGACGAGCTTGGCATAGGCACCAGCCATGAAGGTATCATGGTGCTGCCTCAGGATGCCGTCGTAGGCACGCCGGCCAAGGATTACCTGCATCTGGAGACCGAAGCTGTCATAGAGTATGAAATAACGGCAAACCGGGTGGATGCCGCCTCCCATTGGGGCGTTGCAAGAGATTTGTACGCATGGTGCAAACTGAATAATGTCCCTTGCGACCTTAAATTGCCGGAGGCCCCGGAGACTGTAAGCGGTAAGGGTGATGGTATCGAGGTAGAAGTCGAAGACCCTTCCGGCGCTCCGCGTTACTGCGGCGTCACCATCCGCGGCATCAAGGTCGGACCGTCGCCCGAATGGCTACAGAAACGCTTGATGAGCATCGGCAGCCATCCCATCAACAACATAGTGGACATCTCTAACTTCATTCTGTTCGAGCTTGGCCAGCCGCTCCACACCTTCGATGCGGGCAAGATACGCGGAGGCCGCGTAATCGTACGCCGTGCCGCTGAAGGCGAGCCCATCAAGACTCTCGACGGCATCGAACGCAAGCTTCACGCCTCCGACGTGGTAATTGCCGACACCGTCGGCCCTATGTGCATCGCGGGAGTGTTCGGAGGCGAGGACAGCGGCGTCACCGACAGTACCGTGGACGTGTTCGTAGAGAGCGCCTACTTCGATCCTGCCTCCATACGCAAGACCTCCAAGAGCCAGACTCTGCAGACCGACGCTTCCTTCCGCTTCGAGCGCGGTGCAGATCCCTTCATGCAGCCCTACGCCCTCAGGCGTGCCGTACAGCTTATTCTGGACTGTGCCGGCGGCGAAGTTTGCGGGGAGCCTGTGGACATCTGCCCAAAGCGTCCTGAGCGCAAGCGTATCGAGCTGGATTACAATCGCATGCGCAGTTTTATCGGAAAGGCAATCAGCAACGCGGAGATGGAGGCTATACTCGAGTCGCTGTGTTACACCTTCGAGAGCCGCGGAGACAACTGTGCTACGGTGCTCGCTCCCTCCTATATGGTAGATGTTTACCGCGAATGCGATGTGGTGGAAGAAATACTGCGTATCTACGGCTACAACAACATAGACTTGCCGTCACGGATGAAGATGTCCGTGGCCCCCACTCCGGATCCGGACCCTGAAGCACTCCGCAACAGTATCTCCAACTTCCTGGCTGCCAACGGTTTCACGGAGATAATGAACAACTCCCTTACCAAGAAGGACTACTACACCCAGCTTGGCACTTACCCGGCCGGCGCTTGCGTTGAGATCGTAAATCCGCTCAGCCAGGACCTGAACGTTATGCGCCAGACCTTGCTCCTTGGAGCACTGGAGGTCGTGGCGTACAATTTCAACCGTCAGGCAGGCTCGCTGAAGATGTTTGAATACGGTAACGTGTACCGCAAGCTCGAAGGCAAGGACCCCACCAAACTGGAGGCTTACGAGGAGCACAGCTGCTTCTGTCTCACGCTGGCAGGTACCCCGGAGAAATCCTGGAAGGCGGCTCCTGCAAAGAGCGACTTCTTCCAGCTCAAAGGCTACGTGGACCTGCTCCTGCGCCGCTACGGGGCAGATATTTACCAGATGTGGGCTGAACCTGCCCCCGCTGACTTGTTCTCCGACGGAGTGAGTTACAAACTGCCCGGCAAGGGCCATACTCTGGTGAGCATGGGTATAGTCAATCCTGCACTTTGCCGTAAGTTCGGCATTAAGCAGCAAGTGCTTGCCGCAGAAATTTCCTGGCCGGTCTTGCTGGAACTGGTTTCCCGTGACAAGGTCAGCTTCAGCGAGCTGCCCAAGTTCCCCGAGGTAAGGCGCGACCTGGCACTGCTGCTGGATGAGCAGGTGAGCTATGCAGACTTGCGTGCCGCCGCATTCAAGCAGGCCCGCAAGCTCCTGAAGCAGGTGGGATTGTTCGATGTTTACCGCGGCGACAAGATTCCCGCCGGCAAGAAGCAGTATGCGCTGAGCTTCGTCATCCGCGACGATGAGAGGACGCTCACCGACCAGGATACCGAGCGCCTGATGGACAGGCTGCTCCAGATGTTCCGCAACGACTTCGGGGCCGAACTCAGGTAATGAACTGGTTCCGTCATATCGTTTTTGCTGTGCTGCTGACGCTTTTGCTGTGCTCCTGCGGCGGGCGTCCCCGTATTATTCCGCGCAGTACTATGACGGATATCTATGCTGAAATGCTGCTTGCTGACCAATGGCTGGCCGATCACCCTTCGCATCGCAAGGACTTGGACACGTTGTTGTTTTACGACCCTATTTTCCGCCGCTATGGTTACACTTTTGAAGATTATGACGCTTCAGTGCAGCACTACCTCAAAGATCCGGAGAAGTTTTCAAGGGTGTTCAGGGACGCAACTGCAATGCTGAGGAAGCGCAGCGCTCATTATCAGAAGAAAGCTGACGAGTTGCAGAGAATAAAGGACTTCAACGCCGGAATCAAGGGCTTTACGCTCAAGCGTTTTGACCGTGATACGTTTTTGTGGCGTACTCCCCACAAAGATTCCCTGATCAGGGCGGCATTTATTCGGGATTCTGTTATCAGGGATTCCATTATCAGGGACTCTATTATCAGGGATTCCCTGGTGCGGGATTCAATTCTCCGCGATTCCCTGCGACTGGATTCCCTGCGGCTTCACAGGGGCAAGAAAAGTTTCCATACGAAGAAAGCCAGACAGTTGCCACAGGTGAAGGATGTTGAAACAATAACCAATTAATTACAGATATTATGAATTATCTCGAAAAATACGGGTACACCCCGGACGAAGAGAAGATTGCCTCCGCTCTTCAGGCTATAGCCAGGCAGAAGGATGAGCCGGCCCCCGTTGAGGCTCTCAAATTGTGCTTCTCGATTATGGACCTTACCACTCTTTCCCCTAACGACACGGTAGCGTCTGTAAGCAAACTGGTAGAAAAGGTCAACAATCTGCCCGAAGCTTTCCCGGGATATCCCGCTCCCGCATCCATTTGCGTGTATCCCAATTTCGCATCCACCGTACGCTCCCTCAAGAAGGATTCCGAGGTTCATGTCACTACGGTTGCGAGTTGCTTCCCTTCCGCGCAGAGTTTCCTCGAAGTTAAGGTAAGGGAGTGTGAACTGGCCGTAGAGAATGGTGCCGATGAAATAGATATAGTGCTGGCCCTCAATGCTTTCCTTGCCGGGGACAAGGCCCGCGCCTTCGAAGAGATAGTGGCCATGAAGAACGCAATCAACAAAGCTGCGGTTGCCCAGAACCGCGATGTGGTGCTCAAGGTGATACTTGAGACCGGTTTGCTTGTTTCTGCGGAGAATATTGCCGAGGCTTCATTCCTGGCAATGGAGGCCGGGGCCGATTTTATCAAGACTTCAACCGGAAAAGTGGATGTGAATGCCACTCCTCTTGCCGCTTTCGTAATGTGCGAGGCTATCCGCCGCTATTATGAAGTCAGCGGACGCCGTGTAGGGTTCAAGGCCGCCGGGGGCATCTCCAACGCTCAAGATGCTATGTGCTACTATCGCATCGTTTCCGGTATTCTCGGAGAGGCTTGGCTCAACAGAAAGTATTTCCGTTACGGCGTCAGCCGCCTCGGCAACAGTCTCATCAGCGCGATTGCAGGCGAAACTGTAAAGTACTTCTAAAAAACGGCCCGTTTTTTTAGTCTGAAATTTTCTCAAACCGGCCCCTGGATCAGATCAGGGGCCGGTTTTGCAATTAAGCGTTGCAATTCTGGAAAAAACCGGTAATAAGCCTCACCTTTGCAGCAGAACAAAAACAGATGATGCTATGAAAAAGTTCATATTTGCCATTCTTCTTGCCCTTGCACCGCTGCATGCATGCTCGGATAAAGAGGATTATCCCTGGAACAGGCCGGCGGCGGACGAGTACGAATTGACACACGGACAAATCGTTCTGGGTGAGCAACTCAAAGACCCGTATTCGGTGGAGAACATGACCAAGGCGCTCTTGTCTGTGTATCCGGCAGCAGCCGGGCGCAGCCATATTGATCCCACCGATTATTACGTCCGTTTCCTCCCCAAGAACGAAGAACAGGTGCAGCAGCTCCTGGATATGGAATTACTCTTGCTGGATCATCCGCTGGATTACAGAATCGTGAAAGACGGGGACTGGTATCACGATCCCGGGGTTCCGGAAAATGATGTAACCTGGCTCTACGGCGTAGTCCCGCTGGACTTTGAATTCCCGTCCAACATACGCTACGAGCGTCTGGAAGACTGTTATCTCTCCGAACACGACCCTCAGACCAAGTCTGACGGCATAGACTGGGCTGCAGTAGAAAGGGAGTCGTTCCGTTTGACCGGCAATGCAGCTATGCTTGGCTTAGGCACCAAGGCGGAAGATGATGCACCACGGGCGCCGGAGGGATACATTACCATATTGGATCCGGACGATCCTGAAGGCACTGTAGGAGTGAAGGGGGTGCGCGTTTGTTGTAATTCATTCGTAAAGACGGCTGCTGCCTATACAGACGAAAACGGTCACTACAAAATGAGCCGTACGTATTCGGGCGAATTGCGCTTCCGCCTCATGTTCAAGAACAGCAAAGGCTTCAGCCAGGGACTCAACCATCCTTTGCTGCCGGCTTCCGTATCGGCCCTTGGGAAATACCCTGCGGAAGGCTGTTCTGTGGAGATTGATAACGGCTCGGATTATCATTTGTTCGTGCGTTCGGTACTGAATAATGCCGGATATGAGTACAGCCAGACTTGCGAGAAGAGTGCCGGAGCTATTCCCAAACCGCCTAAAGACTTGAGAATATGGGATTTGCCTCTATTTGCCGGCAGCTTCAACATAATGATGCATCATGGGGTTATAATCGATACGTTCTCTCCGCTGCACGATGTGCTCGGTCCGCTTGCTATGGTGGCCAGGTATGTGCAACCTGACGTTTATTTCGGGATTGAAGGATGTGCTTCCTACAGTGATGCTTATGCCCGAGCTCTCCTGGCTTTCGTGCAGGCCGGTCATTTTGCCAGGGTGGGGAAGGATTGGTGGCATGAATATGTGCTGGGCGCCATTGGAGATGGCATAGTGCAGTCTGTTACAGATTTGCTTGCACCCGGAGACGCCGGAGATGGGAAGGAGGAGCCGGAAGAAGCAGGCGCAAAAAACAATGTGAAGAGCTGTGCGGCCGGCGGCAGCAGTACTTATGCAGAGATTGTACAAAATTATTCCAACTACTGCCAGACGGTATTGTACCGCAGGCATTATCCGGGGTCTGACGCTTTGTTCGGAGACCGCCTGAATTCTCCTCAAATATTTCTGTATCTGGAAGAAAGAGGTCTTGGTCTGGAGCTGCTTGCTCCGCTGTTTACCTCGGACGTGACCGATATGGCCTTCCTGAAACAGAAGATGCTCAGCTACTATCCACAGTTTAAGAATGTAATAATGGAAGCATTTGCACGATATGAATACTAATACTATGAAAAACTTATTGTCGGCTGCCGCGGGATTGCTCCTGTGCTGTATGGTCTCAGCTCAGAATTATGCGCTAACTACTAATGTGCTGGACTATGTGAATTTGGGAACGTTGAATCTGGAAGCGTCCTGCGGTATTGCCCGGCGATGGACGCTCACGGCCGGGGTAAAGTACAATCCCTTTTCGTACGGGGAGGGCAGGGGTGAGTTTGCCGACCGCCAGCGCAGCCTGGACGCAGGCGCCAGATTCTGGCCTTGGCACATCTACTCCGGCTGGTGGCTTGCGGGCAAGATGAAATGGCAGGAATACAATAAAGGAGGCTTCAAGTCGTTGCAGGCTACGGAAGGAGACCGTTTAGGCGGCTCTCTGGCAGCAGGTTACACCTTTATGCTGAATACTCATTTGAACCTCGATCTCGGTTTGGGACTATGGGGAGGATATGATAAGTATGTCGCTTATGAATGTTTGAGGTGCGGAAAGATTGTAGGTGAGGGAGAAAAATTTTTCATACTTCCTAACGATATTCTTCTCACAATATCATACATTTTCTGAAAAAGTTGTATATTTGTAGCCCAAACCGATGCGCGGGTGGCGAAATGGTAGACGCGCTAGTTTCAGGAGCTAGTGGGGTAAAACCTGTGTGAGTTCGAGTCTCATCTCGCGCACAAGAGCTGTCTTTTGAAGGCAGCTCTTTTTCTTTTAAAATGTCCCTTCCAATGCACTGTATGGCCTATTTGGCACTTTAAGAAAGCTCCTTCTATTGCGCCAAATGGACACGAATTTTACACCAGTTTTACCCCTTTGGTGTAAAATTTTACACCTATGTTACACCAGAATTCCTTCAAAGCAGGGCCGGCAAACAGGCTGTCGTCGACACCCACGTTGAAGGAATTATCGAATATCTGGAAATGCGCCGATAATAATGAATCAATCGTCCTCCAGATCTATGAAGACCTCTTAGAACCGCCAGCCACAGCCAATCAGGAATCCCGTAGCCGCAGAACTGATATCCAGTTCCGCCATGCCGTAAATATGGTTCTTGCCGAAGTTGATACCGACAGGTGTAATATACGGAGTGGGAAGCCAGGAACCGGGCTTCTGAAGATATGAGACTCCGACTCCGAGCGCTGAATAAAGTCTCACCGACTCGCTTCTGTACCACTTGAACCGTACGTCAGTCATTAGCGAATATGCCGGATATACTGCTGTCCAGCTGGATTCCGGTTTGCCCAAAAAGTCATACTCATTGTACTCCCTTACCGTACCATCAGCATTTGCCGTGCCAGCTGGGGTCTTTATCCCGTACTGGGACATGCTGTAAATGGCAGTAGAGTAATTGAATACAGCATTGAAATCCCACATTTCAGAAATACAGAAGGTGTATCCGAGATTGACTGAGGGTATAGCAATCCTTTTGGAGTCTATACCACTCTCATGGCGAAGGTGGTGAGCATCGAATCCCAACTGGGCATGAAGTGGCGGAATGCCGGCCGATATCTCTATGGAGTGCCTGTGCTCAGGGTCAAAATGCTGAGCTCGCGCCATTGAACACACAGACAGAGCGGCAGCAACAGCAATAATCAAAATGATGTTTTTCATAACTATTATCTATATTTCTTTCATATTCATAAATGCCAAATCCTTTGAATTCTTGCATTCAAAGTGCTGCAAATGTTATTTCATTTATTGCAAAGCACAAGTAATACTACGTGAACATGTCGATTCCGACCGTAAACACGTCATTTCCGATGATGAACACGATATTGTTGGGAATGAAATATGCTTTGAATAACCTGCTGGATGTCAAATCAATCGAATAACGTTGCCCACTCCCCCTATTGATACATAGGACTCTCCAGGGGAAATACCATGATGAACCTGCATCCGCGGTCATAGCTGCTGTCCAGCTCGAGGCTGCCGCCCAGAAGGATAACGTGCCGTTTTGTAAGCGGAAGACCCATGCCTAAGCCTTCTGAAAGGCTGTCAGACTTGTAAAAGGGTGTGAAGACGCTATTGTGGTACTCCGGCGGTATTCCTGGGCCGGTATCTTCAAAGATGTACTGGACTGAGTTATCGCAGGCCTTCACGCAAAGGCTGATGTTTTTGCCGTCGGAGTACTTGGCCGAATTGAACAATATTTCGCGTATGCTCCGCATGAGGTATAGACGGTCGGTTTTGATGGTAAAAGAATCTGCAATTTCGGTCTCAAACTTTAAGGAGACATCCGGAAAATAACGGTTGACATATCCGACACACTCCCTGGCTACATCGTTGCAGGAAACGGCGGCTTGACCGAGGTGCTCCCTTTGATCACGGTATCCGCGGTCTGAATTGTCGTACAGCATAAGGGACATCCTGCGCAGAGTCATCGTGTGGTAGTCTATTACGCGGAGTAGCGCCTGCTTTTCTTCAACGGACATGCAGTCGCCGGCATCCCGAAGAAGCTGGGCAAAGCCCATGATGAGATTCAGGGGCGTACGGATCTGGTGGGTCATGTTGGAGACGAACTCACGCCTGCGGCTGATGGCATCCTCCAAGGCGGAATTGGCTGTTTTTAGCTCTTCGTTGCGTTTTGCCGCTTCCTCAATGGCGCTGTTAAGCTCCTGGATGTGACGGCTGAGTGTCTCCTGCATTTCCGCAAAGCTGTTCTGCAGATTGCCTACAACACTGTATTCGTTGCCACGTGCAATCTGGGTGGAATAGTCGCCATCGGCAATGCGTTCCGCCTGTTCCTCCAATAGTTTCACGGGGGCAAAGGCCTGTACCACGGCTCTCCGGCAGATGATATAGATGATGAAGAGGCCGATGGCGATGATAATCAGAATGCTGAAATGAAGGCGGTGGTACCCGTGCATTACATCATGCTCCGGGCAAATGAGCGCAGCGCTCCAGTCCGTTCCGGGAACAGGTTTATAACAGATCAGGCACGGGACGGCCCCAACTTTAGCGCGCATATTCCCGCTGCGCCCTGCAGTCATTTCATAACCAAGGGCCAGTTTTTCCGGGTAGAAACGGCCGTTGGTGAGATCGAAGATGGTTTTATTGACAATCTTTGCTGTATCACGGTGAACATAGAATCTGCCGTCATGCCCCAGGAATATGAAATAGCAATTAGAGTACGGCTTTATGGAAGACAGCGCTCTTGAAAAATCAGGCAGGGATATGTCTGTAGAGATTACGCCGAGAAGCCGGTTCTTCCTGTTGTACAAAGGGCGGGAGTAAGAGGCTGTCCTGCGATTGGCGGAAATTGATCCCGCAATGCTGTCGATGGAGGGATCCACCCATACGGCTTGTCCGGAAACTGCCGCCTTGCTGTACCAATCCTGCTCGGAGCAGTCGTATCCGTCTTCAACGGAGGTGATGACGGCATCGCCTTTACGGACCGAATACGCGGTATAGTAGCTTCCGAGCCCGGGGAACATGTAAGGCCGGGCTGAAATGGCGCATCCGGAGACAAAAGCGCTTTTTTCCACAACCCTTTTGGAATAGGCTGTAAGGGAGTCCGGATAGAAATGGTCCTCCACCATAAGGGCGCTTAAATCCGTGACCGTTTCCACGGATCTGAGATAGCGCTCGGCCTGGGCAATAGCCGCATTCAGGGCCTCAGATGCATTGTTGATGGCGATGGATTGGAAATGACGCCAGGATATGCCCATGAAAACGTAATTTATAAAGACAAATACCAAAAGCGCAACGAAGAACATATAGAGGCTGATCTTCGATGCAAGCGATTTCTTGATACGTCTTATAAGTCTGCCCATGGCCGTCTCAACTATTTGATTTCAGCATGTCGTTCAGAATCTCCGTCACCCTGACCCCGTCTTCTTCAATGCTGCCGATAAGCCCCTTTATCTCCTCCTCTCCCATTCCGGCCCCGAATTCACAGAGTTTGTCCACGTTGTCCTGTATTTCTGCCGTCACATCGGCCATCTGGTGGGTCATATTGTCGAAAAAGGCTTCCTGGTGCTTCTGGACTTTTTTCGTCCTTGCGTATGTCCGGGCAAGGACAGTCTGGAGCGAGGCTTCCTTCTCCGACAGATTCTGCAGCTGTTCCACATGGCCTGCAACGGCATTCAGCATTTTGTTGTACTGGGTTTGAAGCCGCCCTACTTCGTCTGTACGGGAGGTCTCAAAGCCAGGTAGCTTGTAATTGCTTTTTGAGATGATATTTGTCAACTTCACCAGGTGCCTCAGCGGCTTAAGGCTAACGTGCGGGATGGTATAGGCGCCGGCAAACAGCAGCAGAATGCCGACAATCGTCATCAGAACGGCCAGGCGGAAACCAGGGTCAAATTCTTCAAACAATTCTTCTTCCGGGTAGATGACGGCAATGCTCCACCCAAGGCTGCCTATCACTCGTCCGGGATAGGCGGAGGGCCGGAAGGGCATAAAAGCTAAGAGGTATCGTGTGCCATCCAGCATGAATTCCCGTCTCCCGGATTGCCCCTGGACCATTGCCTGCAGTGCTTCCATTACAGACGGATCCTCGGCGTCCTTCAACTCGGCCAGGCTGTCCATGTGCATGAGTCTGGTGCTGTCGGGGTGGACGATATATGAGCCAACCCGGTCGAGGAGGGTAATGTAGGAATGCGAGGAGGTTCTGTAATTCTGGGCAATCCGTGTAAATACGTCGAGAGAAATATCTATCCCCAGGACTGCTACGGCAGAACTGTCCTTGACGATGGGAACGACATAAGAAATGAGGGGATCCGTTTCCGTCTCCTTGTTTTTAAGCGGACCCACCCACGATGCGGTTCCTTCCAGAAGGGGTTTCAAGTACCATTCCTGTTCTGTGAACGGCAGGGCGGTAAAGGTCTCGGAAGCGATTACAGCCTCGCCCGTCCTGTGAAGGTAAGCCATGAAAGGCTTGCCGTGAGGCAGGTAATGATCAGGATTCAAGGCAATGGCGCAGCCGTTGATGGAGGAATCGGCCTCAAGCACTTTCCTGCATAGCTTATAAAGCTCCTGCGGCTGGTCGAGATACCTTGGCACATCCTGCTGGATAATGGCGGAAGTCTGCTCGATGCCGAGTAAAGTATTGTCGATCCTGTAAGCGATGCCGTCCAGCGCATGGTCCACTTCACGCCCTACCTCTTCCCGTATAACCAGACGCGTTCCAATGACCATGGCAAGGATTGTGGGTATGAGGAGCAGGGTAATGGAAGACACTGTCTGCAGGATAATCCTGGCAGATAATGTTCTGGGTATGAAATCACGCGGCTTGGGCATCGAAGTCCAAAGAGTCGGTCACGTTTCAAATATACAAATTAAAATCCGAATCCCCAAGGGGCGATTCTACCGCTGTATATATTCTTTCAGGGCCTCGTCGACAGCTGCGTTGATGGTGTCGGCCAGGGAGCGTCCCTTGGGCCCGAGGCCGGGAATCGAATACAGATCGCCCACTGCGGCGCGCAGGGTGGCGATACCTATTTCTCCGTTGTTTACGGCCGACAGCAGTGTCGTAAGCAGGTTGTCGATGTCGCCCGTTCCAACCTTGTAACTCCATTTCAAGGCCTTGTCGCAGCTTACGGTACGGGGACTTTGGTTGTGCGAACAATCGACGGGCTGTATGGCAACGCCGGGGAACTCCCTCCGGACGGCGGCAAGTTGTCCTTCGTTGCTGCGGTAGGCTGCGACCAGGTGGTCCAGGCCATCGTAGCGCTTGGTTTCCCTGCCTTTCAGGAGACTGTTTTTCAGGCAGCTAAGTATGTCGTTATGCACCGGTACGATAGTGATTCTATCCATTCCTTGTTCCCTGGCACCGTTGATTATTGCGGCCAGTACCCCGTCGCCCTCAGGCAGTCCGTCGCATATCAGGCCGGACTTGTCCAGGCCCAGACTGCGGATTGCGGTGCTTTTGCCGGAAGACGGAGGTCCCATGACTATAGTAAGGCCGTGAACGTCTTCCCTCAGTGCCTTCTGAACCATACGGGTGAATATCTGCATATAGAGCAGCCGGCCTGCTTCGCTGTAGTCGGAGGCGTTGGTGCCGGTGAAACCCAGCGGCCTGAACAATTGCAGCACCCCGTTGGCATCGAGGGTGTTGCCGGCGGCGCCGAGATATTTGTCCGATAGCTGGTCTGTGCGCTGGCGCACCCACTCTGCGGCGTCCGCTCCTGTCAGCTGTACCTGGGGCGCCTCGATGGAGCAGGCGGCGGGATGGGGGCTCATACGCGTGTGGCGGCGAATGTCCATCACTTTTTCTTCGGCAAAGAAAGTGTCGCCGGGAAGCTGGTAGCGGGCATTTCCTGCCGGGTCGGGGGTGAAAATCATCTGCGACGCTTCACCGCGGTCGAGATATTTCACCCAGCCCCTTTGCGAGAGGTTGTATTCGCCGTCGCCCAGGACGGCGTTCACCACGCAGTTGGTGTCCCACATGCGCTGTCCCACTTCGCAGTCGAACTGGGTGTAGACCGTCTTGATGGGGTGCAAGGCGGTGTAAGACAGGTCGATAAGTATGTCTTCGGAAGTGTAGTCCATCATCTCGCCCACGTTGGTGGGGGACAGTATGAGATCTACGTTTGCAGGTAACTTGTCGTAGAACACGGCTGCCGCTTCTGAGGCGGTGCGCATGTTATAGCCGCTGAAGTTGTCGTTGCCGTCGAAATGCCCCGCCTGGACATAGACCGCCTTCACCTTGCGCCCGAACAGCTCGACGCCCCGGAGCGGCGAGAATTCATCCGGGCCCGATTCGAACAGCTGCGACAGGCAGGTCATCATACCTATGGCAAGTACGACCACCGAGTGGTCTTCTGCCTCGCTGAGAAGCTTGCGGTAGAACTTATAGCCTTCGGGGAGCTTTCCGGGATCGATGGAACGGGGATACAGCCAACTGCCGTCGGCCTTCTTGAAATCGACCAGGCGGCTGTAGGGGATGAAGTCGTAGGGGTTCTTGACACCGTTATGTTCGAGTGCTATAGGGATGTCCGGATGTCCGTAGTACTGGTTGAAAATGTCCACGAGGACGGCGTTCCTGTCGCCTTCCCTGTCCACGATGACGCCTTTCAGGTCCACGAGGCCGTCTTCGATGTAGTGATATAGCATCACGATTGAAAACAAGTCGTCGGTGCAACTGCCGAAGTCGGTGTCAAGTATTATCTGTATGGGTTCGCGAAGCTGATGATATGAGCCGTAGCTGATATTCTGGCTATGCCCCGGCAAAGCACTGAACAGCAGGAGCACGAAG
>JAFWPT010000351.1 GCA_017509375.1 Bacteroidales bacterium
GGTTGCATAATAGGTGACGACGGCTTCGGCAACTCCCTTCAGCCTGACGGCAGCTGGCAGAAAATAGAGCATCTTGGCAACGTGATCATCGGGAACGACGTCGAAATAGGTTCCAATACTACAGTTGACAGGGCTCCGATAGAATCCACTGTTATAGAAGACGGTGTCCGTATCGACAACCTATGCCAGATTGCGCACAATGTGGTGGTAGGTAAAAACACTGCCATGGCAGCCCAAACCGGCATTGCCGGTTCAGCCAAAATAGGAGAAGGCTCTTTGTTTGGCGGGCAGGTAGGCATTGTGGGACACATAAATATAGCCCCGCATACTACCGTTTTTGCAAAGTCTCTAATTATAGGCAATATACGTAAGGAGGGGGAGACATATTTCGGTATTCCTGCCATCTTGCGAAATACCTACCTGAAGGCGTATGCCAAGTTTAAACGCTCTGCGGAAGAGGATTAGCCAATGGAAACGACAGATAATCAAGCTGCAAGAATTGACGCTCTGGTAAATGCACAGAGATGCTTCTTTGCCGGAGGAACTACAAGGCGGACGTCTTACCGCAGGGAAGCCCTGCTCAAATTGCGCTCGGCCCTGGGAAAATGGGAGACAGCCCTGTACGACGCCTTGCGCAAGGATTTGCACAAATCGTACGAGGAAGCTTTCATGACAGAAATCGGCTTGGTTTACGGAGAGATTTCAGATGCCCTGAAGCACCTCGGGCGCTGGACCCGCCGCCGCAGATATCCCACTCCTGTTACCGGCATACCTTCTTCAAGTTACGTAATCCGCGAACCGCTCGGCTGTACGCTGATTGTATCTCCCTGGAATTACCCTGTCCAACTGCTCCTCAGTCCTCTTGTGGGGGCCATTGCTGCCGGTTGTACCGCAATACTCAAGCCGTCGCCTTACGTCCCTTCCGTGTCTGCTGCCCTCCAGCAGATGATAGATGAAACTTTTCCGGAAGAGTATATCGCCGTAGTCCAGGGCAACAGGGACGTGAACGCAGAGTTGTTCTCCAGGCGCTTCGACATGGTGTTTTTCACCGGCAGCCCTGCACTTGGCAAAGTGGTAATGGCAGCCCAGGCCAAGTACCTCACTCCGTTGGTGCTGGAACTTGGAGGCAAGAGTCCGTGCATAGTGGACAAAGATGCCGACCTGCGCATTGCGGCCCGCCGTATAGTCTGGGGCAAATGCCTCAACAGCGGCCAGACTTGTATTGCTCCGGATTATCTCTTCCTTCATGAGAGCATCAAGGATGCCTTTGTGGACGCTTTCAAGCAGGAACTGGCATCCTTGTACCCGGACGGGACTCGCGACTCCGATTACTTCGTGCACATAGTATCCGACAAAGCTTTCCGCCGGCTGAACAGCTATCTGGCCGACGGAAAAGTGATTGCCGGTGGACATAACGACCCTGTCACCCGCTGGTTCGAACCTACCCTGCTGGATGAAGTCAATCCCGACGCTCCGGTTATGCAGGAGGAGATTTTCGGCCCCATTTTCCCTATCCTCACTTTCCGGGAGCGGGATGAAGTTGTGGAATTCGTCACTACCAGAGAGAAACCGCTGGCGTTTTACTACTTCGGCAAGGAGGCGGATGCGTGGGACATTCTGGCCCGGACTACTTCCGGAGGCGCTTGTATCAATGACACTATAATGCATGTGGCGAACAGCAAGATACCCTTCGGAGGCGTGGGGAATTCCGGCATGGGAAGCTATCACAGCGAGCGCAGTTTCCTGGCTTTCTCCCATGAACGAGCAGTTCTCAGGACGCCCACATGGGTGGACTTGAAATTCCGCTACATGCCGTACACAATGTTCAAATTGGTGAAGAAGATGCTTCTGAAGTAGGGTAATCCGGAATTATTCCGTACCTTTGCAGCGCTTATGAACCAGCAGACACTGAAGAATCAATATAGTTTCGAGGGGCATGGATTACATACCGGTAAGCCGGTGCACATACGTTTGTGTCCCGCTCCAGCGGATACCGGCATCGTTTTCGTCCGCACAGACAAGGGGGGCGCGAAGGTTCCGGCCGTTGCATCCAACGTGCACTCCACATTGCGCAGCACTCAACTCTCATGCGATGGCGTTAAAGTAGGTACGGTAGAGCATTTGCTTTCGGCGCTCACCGGTCTGGGAATAGACAATGCAATCGTGGAAACGGACAATGCGGAGATGCCCATCCTGGACGGCAGCGCACTACGGTACGTTGAGGCTATCGCTCCCGATGGATCTTTGGACCAGGGCGTCCCCCGCAGATGGGTTACAGTGAAAAAGGAGATTATTGTACGCAACGAACGCTCCGGAGCGTGGATCAAACTGTCTCCATCGTCAGAACCTTATATTGAGCTTACCGTCGATTTCAACTCCAAAGTCTTAGGGGAGCAGCGCATCGCTTTTTCCCGAAACGACAGTTACATCA
>JAFWPT010000352.1 GCA_017509375.1 Bacteroidales bacterium
AGGCATCAACTGAACCTGCAGGTACGTATATCGGACAATCTCCGGTACCCGAAAAAGTGAGATAATCACAAGAAGGAGGCGTTGTAGCCCGAATCTCTATCACTTGCAATCCGGAACAATGGAAAAAAGCGCCCGTGCCCAATTCTTGCATACTCTCAGGAATAATTATAGAGGACAGTGCTGGACAGTCAATAAACATGTAATCCCCGAGACAGGTTAATCCTTCCTCCAGTTCTACATTGCTCAGTGCTGTGCATCCAGCGAATATTGAGCCACCATCCATCTTTTTTATACTCTTCGGCAACTTAACCGATTCCAACGCCGTACAATGATAAAATGCCCAGTACTGTATTTCGGTCACAGTGTCCGGAATCGTTAAGGACGTTAGATTGATACATCCCATAAAAGATTCTCCGGCGATAGTAGTAAGATTCTCAGGGAAAGAAATTGATGTCAGCCCACTATGAGAGAAAGAGCGGTCACCAATTGTTGTAATACTGTCAGGGAGCTGTATGGATTTTAACTCAGGACAAGAGGAAAAAGCAAATCGACCTATTTCCGTGACTCCATCAGGGAGCGAAACATACTCCAACTTTTCGCACCTATAAAAAGCAAAACCACCGACACTTGTCACGCCATCAGGAATTGTTATGGATGTTATCCCGCTGCCGCTTAATAGCGAGAACTCAATACTTGTGATGCCAGCTGGAAGGTCTATTGAAGTTAAACTGGCACAGTCAGAGAACGCATTGCTTCCAAAGTAGGTCACACCGGAAGGTATATCTATAGAAGCCAGGCTGCTGCAACCACTAAAAGCCCCTTCCCCAATGCTGGTCACACCTTCCGGGATACTTATACTTGCTATCGATTCACATCCATAGAATGTCTTCTTTTCTATTGCTGTCAAGCCTTCGGGCAAGTTGACAGATGTCAAGAGCTTGCAACCGGAAAAAGCGCCCTCTACAAGGCTGGTCAAACCGGGAAGCAATGTTACTTTCTGAACATTTTTCGATCCCAGATAACTAATAGTGGTAAAACAGCTGCCGATAGTTATCTCAGCTAAATTGTCGCAACCAGTAAAGACTTTCTGCCCTATACTAGTCACGCTGTCTGGGATTGTAATGGACTCCAATGCCGAGCATACGTAGAATGCATTATCGCCAATAGCTGTCAGAGATTCCGGAAGATCAATTGACGTCAGGCTTGTGCAATGAGACAAAGCTGCTACGCCTATACTCGTCACGGTGTCGGGTAGTGTTATGGAGGCCAAACTGGTGCACCCACGGAAGGTTCGGTCGTTAATACTCGTCACTCCGGAAGGAATGACGATCTCCCTTAAGCTGGTGCAGCCATAAAAGGCCTGCTGGCCAATTGAGGTGATGCTCTCCGGCAAAACTATTGACTCAAGCTGCTCCCATTCAAAGAAACAATTAGCAGGAATAGCGCTTACCCCGGTAAAGTACTTGAACTCGTTAAAAGATGTGTAATGATTGGCGTCTCCAAAGACTCCGGCTATAGAGGATACTGCAGCTGCTTCAGCCTTGGACAACTCCCCGTCACCACTGGTGTCGAATGCGGCAATCAGTACCGCTTTCAAATCCGCATCGGCAAACGCGATAATTTCTGTCTCGTCAGAACCAAAAGATACTCCGGCATCAACGTTATTCAGCTTTCCGAAGACAGAGCGCCGGACTGTGATATCGGTTTCAATCTTCTTGATCGCTTTGTAATTTGCACTATTCTCGAACTCAAGTTCAAATCCACCGGCAAGGGTTCCAGGCAGCATCGCGGCAAAATATAACTCTCCCGGCACAAAGCATTTGCCCTGTGCAGTGACAACCACTGAATCGACACCATCGATAACCTCTGCCACCTCCGGTACGCCGGAAGAACTGAACCGCACACGGACTTTTCCGGCAAGAGGCGCCCCGTTTGCAGACTTGAAAACGATGCTGCGTATATCATCACGGGCCACGCTGAAGCGGGCACCTCCGCAGACATTATAAAACGCAAGATCCAGTGACATGCTTTTAGCCACCGCCGGGAAGAATTTGTCGGCAAAGCTGCCTGCCACAGCCTGTTGCTCCGCCGACAATGACAAGGTAACGCTGGAGCCATCGCAGGTATTGGCCTCATTGTAAGGATAAATCGCCCAATATGCTTTAGCGCCGCTGTCTGCCTCGCTAGTGCCGGTGAGGACATTGAGACTGCCAAGGAAAGAAACTGTTGCCTTGGACTCAGTGTTCGTAGAGGTAAAACGGCCTGAGAACTGGGAACCATAAAAGGCATTAATCTCTTCGTCCACAGTCCACCATACAGCCTTCCCGTCATCCTGTAGTGCGGTTTTAGTGCCTTTATTATCAGCCCAGACAGCATTGAACTCCAACTCAAGGGAATCATGGACAGTTTCAACAATCCCCTCCACGGTGCAGGACATCACTGCACCTAATGTAGCAATAACAACTAAAAGATGCCTTTTCATAATTTATGATATCCAATCTTCGTAATCAATGTCTTCCAGCCCTCCAATCTCGGGGCTGCTGCAAAGAAGTTCCTCACAGCACTGTTTTATGACCTCACAGTCCGGAGGACAATAATAAGAGGTAATTATCATCATAACGTGGTAAAGTTAGAAATAATGAGAACAACAATCAAATCTCGGAGGAATAAGTACGAAGAGATGGGGGTGCAGGGGGATTGGAAGGCCCCGCAACGCACCTACCAAAAAAGCAGGCCTAAGCCTGCTTCGTTGGGGGTGCGATGTGGGGCTCGAACCCACGACACCCAGAACCACAATCTGGTGCTCTACCAACTGAACTAATCGCACCGTGTTAGAGATTGCAAAGATACG
>JAFWPT010000353.1 GCA_017509375.1 Bacteroidales bacterium
CAAATGCATCAGCTGCGGGAAGTGTATGAAGGCATGTCCTCAGCGCATAAGGATACCTGTGGAACTCAGAAGGATAGACGAGTATATAGAAAAGATCAAGCAGGACAAGCTTTAGAACTCAAGTCCTGCTCCTACAGCGACAGTGTTCCCTATAGCTTCAGTGCCCAAAAGATATGCTGCATTGAAGCAGATTCCTTTGTATTTTGCGCCTATGCCGAAGGATAAATACGTAGGAAAGGGGCTGTTCAGGCCAAGGCAGTAACCTGCGCGGGCGAATATACGGTCTTTGTACCCGTATTCCACTCCTGCACCGGCCCTGAAGCCTCCCACGAAGAAGTAATCCGCCTGCAGTCCGGCATCGACGCTATGCCTCCCGGCAAAACTACACCTATAGTTGCCGGCAAGGGTCAAAGCTGCAGGAAGGCTGAAGAGTGAGCCGCCCATAGCTCTCACAGGAGTTCCGACAGAGCTAAGGCCTCCGGCGATTTTCACGGCCCCCAAGTCAGCCCCCAGCATCAAATCGGCCGCCAAGGCAGACAGGGAAAACGCCGGAGTAAGCGAGCTGTGCATATAACGGAGGTCCAATCCCGCGCTGAGCCGGGGGCCAATGCGATATGCGGCGCCAATCTTCACTATCATGTCCCTGGGTACGTAGGATCCGCTTTTAGCCCCGTTGGCATCGTAGATATAGTACTTCCTGGCAATATCCAGTCCTATTTCCGCGGCAATCGCAACACGGCTGGATACGCGGACAAAAGCACCAAGGTTAAGGTCGTCGGAACCGGCAGTTTCGGGCGCAAACTTGTACCAGGAGAAATTGAAGTCCAGCTGCTCGTCGCCGAATAAACGGAAGGCTGAGGAATAGGCAGTGGTCAATCCCCCCAGGCTCAAGGTCCGGACATTCCTGGGCACTATGCTGAAAGGCATGGCCACCGATGCCGTTTCCTGCGCGCAGAGCAGGAGCGGACATAGGAGTAAGGCTATAATAACCAGCGTCTTCCTCATGGCTGCTACAGTTTTATCACAGTGCTTGTAACTTTCTTACCTTCAGAGACTACAGACACACTGTAACGGCCCGGAGCCCAGTTTCTCATGTCTATCACTGCCGGCTCGAAAGCATCGCAGGTAAAGTTCCCTTCATACAAGTTCACACCGGCGGCACTGCAGATGCTGACCAGCAGCGTCTTCCTGACTCCGTCGCTGATTTTCAGAAAATCGGAAACATAGCTCGGATAGACGTCCGGATCGGCATCGGGAGTCCGGACAAGTATCCTGAAATTAACCGTAGCTTTCTTCCCTTTTACATCAACTCCGGAAACGGTCAGGATTGTATTCCCCAGAGTCAAAGCAGTCACATTGAAAGAATTCAAGGACGTTGTCAAAGATACCACTCCGGCGGGCGCAGCGGAAATCTTGTAGCTAAGTTGTTCCCCGTCAGGGTCATACAAGTACCCGGACATATCCAGAGTCTTGCTTTGGCCAATCGTGGTAAAAAGCAGTTCATCTTGTTCACGGATGAGTTCAGGATCATGGTTGGGCAGGATTTCATACTCGAATACAGCGGTAGAAACAGCACCGAATTCGTCTGTCGCAACGTACTTCGCTTCATACTTTCCGGCATCTTCATACCTCCCCGTCAAAGTCAACTGGAAGCTCCCGGAAGTCTTTTTTTTACTGCTGGCAGAATTGTTGCCGGAAACAAACGCGACACCGAATCCATGCCCGTCAGGGTCTTGAATGTCCACATCGAGGGTGATGGTTTCGTGCGCTTTCAGACGTATGGGGCCATTGTAGTCTGAACTGATTACCGGCGGAAGGTTCGCCCCGGTAGTAACCTGAATCACGGGAGTGAGGCCTGAGTAGTTGCCGCTGAAATCATAGGCGGCAACGGCCGTGTAATACTCCGTTAAGAAGTCCAGTCCGGAAACGGTCGCCGTAAGCTCGTCGTTTAATGATAAATCCCCCACTTCGGCATGTACGCTCACTACATCCGCTGGCAGGTTATTAAGGTCCGGGCGCTCAAGTGACGCCTTGTTCTTTGAGGCCAGCATCACTACTCCGTATGCCAGCATTTCATCCGGGTCCGAAGGGACACGTACGCTGAATGTCAAGCTGTTGGACTTGGCTGTTACGCTGTGCGAACCGGGCGTGGCCGGAGGCGATACCGATCCGTAAGCCATGGAGCCGAAGGCGTCACAGAGAGGTCCTATCTTGACAGTCCCGTTGATTGCATCGGCATTGGCTCCCTTCAGAAGCCTCTCAAGCAGCATCTCATTGGTAAAACCTTGCTTGCCGTAGTAGGAGACTATAAGCGCAGCTACCCCGCTCACGTTAGGGCAGGCCATGGAAGTGCCCTGGAACCAACCATACTTGTTATCCTTCAAGGTACTGTATATCTGGCCCTTATCATAAAAAGCAGAGCCGCCGGGAGCTGCAATGTCAACCCAATCTCCATGATTCGTATAATAAGCCGGGGTAAAATCCGGTGCCACTGAACCGACCGCGACCACTGGAGGATATGCGCCGGGCCAGCCAATGCTCCAGGCATCGTTTCCGGCCGCAAAAATGACCACGCCACCTTTCATGGGCCCAGTCTGATTGCCCTTCATGTCGGTTCCGGCGTACTTGATGAAATAGTCTATGGAATAGGATATCGGCCCCACTTTGTCCCGCAGCGCTTCTTCCTCTTTTTCATAGGAGAAGCACCAGCTGTTCTGGCAGATAACGGCGCCGTGGTCCGCCCCCCAGACTATAGCATCATATATATTACCTACTAAATCGTGCTCCGGGTCTTCCGGATTTGCCTGAAAAACCTGGCAGCTCATAATGCGTACGCCGCCGTTTCCGTCCAAGCCTCCGGCTACTCCGGCGCCGCCCTTCCCGTTATTGGCTACGGCGCCTACAATTCCGGCCACATGCGTCCCGTGGTTGTCTGCTACAATATTATAACTGCGGGTAACGAAATTGTAGCTGCCTTCCGGTCCTCCCGGCAAGCAAACCGCAGCAAGGTCTTCATGATTCAAATCCACCCCGCCATCGACCACGGCAACTATTACCCTCTTGTCTCCTGCCGTGAAGCGATTCCACACAGGCAGCACGTTTACATCGCAGTGCTTCTCGTGCTTGGAGCCCAGGCTGCCGTCATTATATAGATACCACTGCCAAGAGAACCTGGGATCGTTCACTATGGATTTCTTGCAGACACGGCGCACCGGCCCCGCATACTCTATTCCGGGAATACTCTCGGCTCTGCCGGCAGCCTTGGTCTGGGGCAACGCGGGGTCGTACTCCACCTTATACCACTTGTGCAGGCCTGCCTCGCGGTGCCTGGCTTCCCATTTTCCCGCATCCTTGTAAAGGCGCTCCGCCGAATACGCCCCTAAGCCTTCGAGCAAAGAGCATACGGGCACGTCCCCCTTCTCCATTTTCTCTGCCAGCTCATCGGACAGCTGTATAATCATCTGTCCCGGGACGAGAGCCGTTTCATTGACTTCATCATCCCGGGAAGAAGGCTCTGCGGGTGCTTCAACTGTTTGCGTTGTACAGCCCCAAACGAGCAACAGAAAAGCAAGAGGTAGTAAGCGGTGCACTAGCCGGAGTACTGTTTGCTAAAAAGAATACCCCAGAGACAGCATCAGGGCCGTGCCAAGCGGCGCTTCGAAGCTGGCCGCGAAATCCAGACGCACTCCGAAAAGATGCACACCTGCACCTGCAGAGAAGCCGGACTGCACAGGGGCCGCTGCAAAGTCAGCCTTGACGCTTGAAAATCTGTAACCTGCACGCAGGAAGGCCATTTCCTTGAAAGCGGCCTGCACGCCGGCAGCAGCACTTACATTAGCGCTGAAATAATAGTCTGCGTCTGCCAGAAGGTCGAGGGAGAAATCCCCGAAGCCAAATTTATACGCAGCCGCAAGCCTTGCTGACGAGGGCAGCGAATAAGCCTTGTTGCCTATGGACGTGACTTTTGGTCCGAGCGCGATGACAGCTGCACTCACGCTCAAATCGTCTTTTCTGAACACGGCGGACACATCACCGCTGAAGGACGTGAGACTGGTCTTGCTGTCGAGGGCGGAAGAAGCGTAGCGCCCCAGAACGCCGAAAGACAGGAAGTCCTCGACGGCGAACGACAGGCCTACTCCTGCCATCATGTCCGCCGGTTTGAAGTGACCGGAAGCTCCGCCGCCTTCGCTGGAAAAGGCTATCTCCGGATAACTACCTCCAAGATAAGCGGCAGATACGCCGAAACTGCCGAATTTCACGGAAACGCCACCTCCATACACGGTGGTCCTGGAATCCCCTCCGGGCAGCATGCCGAAGGCACCTGCAGCATCCAGTGTAGCTTCCGCCAGCGGAACCAGGGCCGGATTGCCGAAAGCCGCGAACGCGGTTCCGGAAGACAGGGATGCATAACCCGCCCCGGCAGTACCCATAGTGAGCGGACTTCTGTCTGCACGTATGAAATCCATTGCAGTACCTTGCGCGTATGCCTGAAGACATACGAATGCAGCAAACAAAATCGCTATATATCGTTTCATACCTTACTTCTTGATTATGCTGCTCTTGAAAACTTTGCCGCCATACTCCACTACGAGGGTATAGACTCCGGGGCCGGCCTTGGCCATGTCTATACGGGCAGGTTCGAACGCACTGCACTGCACGGAAGCCGAATAGACCCTAGCTCCGTTGGAGTTGTACAGACTGATGACGGCGGTACCGTAACTGGTGCCGGTAGCCACATATAGAGATTCGACCACCGGATTGGGGAAGGCCTGAAATTCCTGTTCGGCAGCCCTTACCAGCACCTTGAACGAAGTGACGACGCTCTTGCCCCCGGCATCTGTCGCAGTGAGGGTTACAGTGGCCAGGCCGCTGTCGGCAAGTGCGGTCAGGGTGAGGACGGAGCCATTGTTCTGGCTCAGATGAACCACAGAGTTGTCGGATATCTGTATCTTATAGGAGAACGTCTCTCCGTCGGGATCCACAATATACTGCTCCATATCTATCTTCCTGCTGTCGCCTACGAAATTCAGGATTACGTTTTCCATCGGTTTCAAGACCACAGGCTCCTGGTTGGGCAGCACTTCGTAATCTATAGGATACTCTGCAGACAATCCGTAATTATCAGAGGCACGCAGGACTGCATGGTAAGTTCCGGCCTCTGAAGCGATGCCGAGTACCTGAAGCAGATACTCCCCGCTCCTCTGGCTCTCTATGAGCCTGAGGGCTCCGGTATCCTTCTCATCCTTCTCGAACTGCACGTTCACCACATGCCCGTCCTCGTCGGATATGTCGAAGGCGATGGTAAAGCGGTCGTGTACATGGAACTTGAAATCCCCGGAGTACTTTGAAGCTATTACAGGAGCGTGATTGCTGCCGGTAGTGACAAATCCCACGTAACTAAGCTCCGAGAAATTGCGGCCGTAGTCGAAAGCCGACACCGCAAGGTAGTAGCCGGAGTTGAAATCAAGGTCGCCGATAGTTCCTGGCACCGTGTCGCCCACTCCGGCATCGCGGCTGAGGAAATCTCCATAATGCACGGAAGCCGAGGGGCTTCTGGGATTGCTGGCGTCAAGTTCCTCCCGGCTGCTTGCGGCAAGCAGGCGGAAACCGTAAGCCGGCTGCCCGTCCCTGTCGGCGGGGACCTTCACGGAAACGGTAACAATATTGGATTTAACGTTGGTGATTTCGGACTGAGGCACCTTGCCGGGAGGGTCGCCGCTGCCATAAACAATCGCCCCCAAAGCATCGGCCAGAGGACCTATCCTGTAGGAAGCAGGGACGTCGGCACTGTTCGCACCGCCCACCATCTTCTCCCAAAGCATATCGCGAGTAAAGCCTTCGCCTCCGCAGTAAGACACGACCAGCGCCGCTACTCCCGCTACATGGGGACAGGCCATGGAGGTGCCGTCCATTACGGCGTATCCATTATTTGGCACGGTGCTCGTGATGCTGACCCCGGGAGCGCAGATATCCACCCAGTCTCCGTAGTTGGAGAAAGTGGACCTGGTGCCGTATGAGGTTATCGCACCCACGGAAAGGCAACCTGGATAACAAGCCGGAGGACCGTATGTGCGGCCGTCGTTACCTGCAGCAAAGCAGACGAGGCCTCCCGCCATAGGACCGGTCTGTCGCCCGCTCTTGTCCTTTCCGGCGTGCGTGTTGAAATAATCGATGGCATCTTTGATGTCGTCCCTGTATGCCCCCTTGTTGGGCTGAAGATAAAAGAAGTGCGTACTCTCGGCGGCAGCTTTGTCGTAATTCCCTTTATCGTCCTCAAAATGGTAGCCCCAGCTGTTGTTGCAGATTACCGCGCCGTGGTCAGCGGCCCAGACTATGGCTGCCGCATTGTTGGCTCCGGAGAGCCCGTTCTGGAATATCTGGCAAGACATAAGCCGGACTCCGGCCTTGCCCGCCTTCGCGTCGCCGCCGGCTATGCCGGATACACCCTTTCCGTTGTTGTTGATGGCTCCGATAGTTCCGGCAACGTGAGTGCCGTGACTTTCGGGCACTATACGGTATCCGCTGTTCTCTAACATGAAACTGCGGCTTCCGTTGTCGCCCGGAGGCACGACTGCATCAGCAAGGTCCTCATGGTTGAAATCGATGCCGCTGTCCACCACGGCAACGATAACCTTGCTGCTGCCGGTGGTGTATTTCTGCCACACAGGGACTATGTTCACGTCGGCCCAGCTTGGCGACGAGTTGTGATAATGCCACTGGTTCTTCTCCAAAGGGTCGTTGAAGAAGGTCTCCGCATCTATGCGTAACTTATTGACTGGACGTGCGTTCTGCACGCCGGGAACAAGCCCTAAGCGTTCTGCGGCAGCCGTAGGCAGAGCCGTCCCCACATAATGCACCCTGTACCAGCGGTGCAGACCGAATTCGCGGTGACGGTCCTCGAACTCTTCATCTACGGGGAAAACCCTCTCCATAGAAACCACCCCCAGCTCGTCGAGAGCCGAAGCCATATCCGATGAGCATGCACGTGTCGCCTGCACGCCGCCTCCATTCTCCACGGTGCGTGTCGTTTCTTCGTCTAAAAAGACAGTCAACTGCCCGGGGACAAATGCGGATGACGACACAGCGCTATCACCGCGAGCGGCGGTACCGGCCCTCGGCATCCCGGTGTCCTTGGCACACGCACAGGCCAGAAAGACCATCAATGCTGTCAACAGCGGAATCCTGTTCATTATTGTACCTTTATATTGTTATCGGCAAGATACTTGAGCACCTTTGCAAGAGATTCTGGCTTGCTCCAGTTTATCTTTTCCTGTTTAAAAAAGTTCTTGGCGGCCGCCTTGTCCAAACCGGGCAAGGCCATTACGGAAGTCTTGCCGGCCTCAATCTGTCTTGACCCGAGCAGGAAATGGTAACGCACTCGTACAGGCAGTACGCTACCGGACCTGGAGCCGGAAATTGCTGCTTCCAGTTCCATGCTCACCGTAGTCCCGGCAACCCCAAGGTTGTTTAAGTTCTGGGTAGAAGCAGTAGCGGAGCCGGCCCCGTAACCTATATCGCTTTTGTAGAGACGGTCTTTATCTACCAGAGTTGCCTGCAAAAGGGCATAGGTCCCCTCCTGGGACAACACCCGTTCCATGCATCCCATACGGTTGACGTACAAGGACTCACCTATACGTGCATATTGCACCTGACGCATATCGGCCTCCATTATTCTGCCGTCCTGCACAAAATGGAGCTTGCCGTCAACTACGGAAACGTTATAGACGCCTTCGTTGAGGTCCGCACCTCCGGAGGTGTGGACACCCCCGGAGGTGAATTCCTCAAGCAGATAGGGCCAGGTCTCCCTGGGCTTATAGTCATAGTTCTGGGCTGCGGCTAAGGCAGTCTCTGCCAGCAGGCAGACCAGAAGCAGGAGTTTTCTCATTATCGGAGAGGCAGGTTGCGCTCAAGCTTGTCGCCTTTCCTGTAAACTCCTGTGGCAGGAGCGGACATGCGGCGGACCTTGACGTCTTTCCTGGAAAGCTTCGTCACATCGGCCTTCCCATTGCTCTTCACGGCAATCTTGGGAGCCTTTGCGCCCGTTGACTTGGTAAGGGTATTGGGCAGGACATAGCCGTCGGCGTGCAGGTTATAATACCCTTGATTATCGATTTCAAAAGCCTGAACCATGGTGAAGTCACCAAAGCTGGAGGCCTGGCCGGGTACCAGATTTAAGGTATCTCCTTCCTTCTTGGCGGTGAAAACTGTTGCTCCCGAATCCCAAATGTAAGTACCGGCCTGGTTCTGGGCATCTCCTGGATAGTAGAACAAGCCGAGGAAGCCTATGTTGAATTCTCCCACCTTGACATACTGTTCCTTGACCGAGAACGTTGCGCTTGCCGCGTCGTAATCCGCCACTATCTCAATGTCGGAATAGCCTTCGATTCCGGAAATGGTGAAAGTGCGTCCGGCCATCTTAGGGGCGATGGTCCACACGTCGTTGACTTCTCCGGTCTCTTTGAAATCCTGGGCGGTCTCATCCCACTCGGAATCCATCCTCTTGATAGTCCAATCTCCGAGGAAGGAATTGTACACCTCGTCGTTATCATTTGCAACAACCCTGGTCATGGTCTCGGGCCACAGGTAGAATACCTGGCTGTTGAAAACATAGCCGCTGGCGCTGCCGTCCACGGGGGCGGCAAAGAAAGTCATGCCGCTGACGTCGAAAGTACCGCTTGAAAGCGTTACCTGGCCACCGGAGGTGATAGATGCGGTATTTTCTCCGGTCTTCTTGATCACTGCAAGGTCGAAGTCTCCGGATACCAGCTGTGTGCTGTTCTGGTACATACCGATCAAAGATATCATATACTTCACGCCTTCGTTGGTCCACTCCTTACATTCTTGAGTGTAGATTACAACCTGGTCGTTTGCAGCATCATAATCGGCCTCAACGAGGATGTCGGCAATAAGCTGGTTGGAACCGTCGATGCCCTGGATGAAGAAACTTGCGCCGGGCACGTTCTCGCTTATAACCCACTTGTCGGTAAGGTCGCGGCGGGTCACATCCCATTCGCCAAGCCATTTGCCGTAGGCTTCAAGCTGCTCCGCAGTGGCTTCAATCTTAAAAGTGGCGGTAGCATAATCTCCGGTAATATGTCCGGATTCAGTGCAGCCCAGGAGCCAGATTTCATATTCTCCCACGGGGAACAGTGAGTAGAGCCAGGTCTTTTCTCCCTGCTTGATCTGGTAAGCGTCAGCAGTTCCGAGGGCTTCAGCTACAATCTGCTCCATGGTCTTTACGTAAGTTGTCATATCGCCTTGGAAATAACCGTCCACAAGGCCTTTTTGGTAAGCGAAAATATAGTAAGGACTATTCTCGCCTGTACCGGAAACGGAAATTCCGTGATACGCATTTCCTTCTTTCTGGACTTCGCCGGCAAAAGCCAAGCTCCAATCACTGCGCAAATTAGCGGTAAGCTCCACATTAGCCTCAATGTATGTCTTGGTCTTGCTGGAAGCAATCCGGGCGTTGTCGCTAACGGAAGATATAACTATAACCGCGAAGTTGCTTACACCTTTTTGCACGGCAGACAGGTCAAGGGTGACGTTCACTTCTTTGGTCAGGGTTCCTGCAGGAATGACGGCAGGATTGTCGAAGGACAGGGCGGCGGCTGGAATGGCAATATATCCGTCCACCTCGGGCTGCACCGTGAAATTTACTGTAACGTCAGTATCGGAGGCCTTGTCAAGGGCTAAGGTAAAGGAGGCCTTGCCGTCGGTGAAGGATTCACTGTAATTGGAAATGGACACGATAGAAGGGTCCGCTTTTACCTCCTGCACGCTCAAAGAGAAAGAGCAAGAGTTCTTGGACGGGTCCACCTTGCCTCCGGTTACGGAGTTGATGGAGAAAGTAATCTCATAATTGCCGGCAGGCAGTTTGTCCACGTCCACCTTGACGGGGATATCGGCTGAGGTAGAGCCGGCCGGAACTTCCGCCGAATAATTGACGTTCAGTGCATTTTCGGGGATATTGCCCTCGCTGCCGAGGGAAACCGAGACAGGATTTGAGGAAGCGCCCGAAAGCGAAACCTTGATGTTTGCCTTACCGTCAACGAACGACGGAGAAGAGGCGCTGATGCCTACAAAGATGTCCTCCTTCTTGTTGAACAAGTCGCAGGAGGTCAGCATTGAAACTGCGGCGAGCGTCAGCAACGCTGTTCTGAATAAAGATGCTTTCATACTGATATACTGTTACTTAACTTTTTTAACCAAGGTGATGGGTGCATTGGCTATGCCGTTCTGTGCGGCGAGATAATAAGACCCGTTCTTTTCGGTAATTGCCACCAGACCCCTTTCGCCGTCAAGCTTGAAACCGTCGCTTGTCTTTTCGAAGGTTGCAGTGCCGGAGTTGTAAATGGAGCTGCCGCCCTGAATACCCCAGATAGTCACGTCGTCGCCGTTGTATTGGTCGGCCAGCTTATAAATGTAGTTGAAGGAGAATTGGGACAGGTCCTCGCTGACTTTGGCGGGAACGTAGTGGCGCAGGCCCTTGCCCACCCAGTTCCCTGCAAACGCAGGAACTATACCGTCGATAAAGGTGGTGTACCAATCGTTGGGATCGGCTGCGAGCGTCATGGTCCATACCTGTCCCTCGGCGTCGGTGGCAGTGTACTCGCCAAGTATGCTCTTGAGCGGGTGGTCGTTGTCTATGATGGTAACGGTGCAATAGGAATAGCCTCCCCTGCTGACTTCGTTGCCGGAGCTGACCATTTTGATGGTGAAATCTTTGTTGCCTGTGAGCACACCGGGGAAATCGGTTATTTTAACCTGGATGCTTTTCTCGGTTTCCCCGGAAGCGAAGCGCACCAGGGCGGCATCGTTGTCCACGATGTCGTAGTCCACGCCCCTCTGCCCGTTGGGGACCTTGACGCCGGTAGCAGGGTCGGTCTTTTCGCCGTCCACGGTTTCGAAGGTCAGGGTGAATTCCACATCGGAACTGGCCTTTACCGGAATGTCGATAATGCCGGCGTCTTCATATATGGAGACGGTTGGATTGGGAAAGTAAACGAAAGGGATATCCGTATATTCCACAAGCCGGTTGCAGGAAACGCCTGCCAGAGCCGGTAAAACGGCTGCAATAATGTATAACTTTTTCATACTTTTCACTTTTATTCGGAACCGTAACCGGGATTCTGGGGCTTAAGATTGACGTTCAGGCGGATTTCATCAGCCGGGACAGGCCATATAAAAGCCCTGTCATCCGCGCCCATCTTGCGGGCTTCATAAAACTCACCCACCATTATGGCATTCTTGCTGAGCGTACCGGCCTGGGGTTCGCGGCCCTGGAAACCTATGCCCCAGCGCTTGAGACAAGTCCAGCGCATACCTTCGCCTACTGTCTCGCGGAACCATTCGTTCTGGATATCCTCCAGGCGCCCGCTGGTCTTGGTTGCACCGCGGGCTGTCTGGAGCAGGTTGATGGTAGCCTTTGCCTTGGATATTTCATCCATCATGGACTCGGCTTCCGCCTTGATGAGGTACATCTCGCTGATCATGAAAGGCTTGCTCATATGCACTCCGTTTGGCACTTCACCGGAATACAAGGCCTTGTTGCCCTGATACTTCACGAAAGTGAAAAAGTCGCCGCGATAGTAGGAGCCGTTGACTTCGGTGTAATAGTCTGTGCTGGAGAACCATACTGCCTTACGTATATCGCTGGCCGAGTAACTGTCCACCAGAGCCTTTGCAGGCAGGAAGAGG
>JAFWPT010000354.1 GCA_017509375.1 Bacteroidales bacterium
ACAAATCGACGGAACGCCAGTATTCATTGGCATCACGAGACACAAGTGCCTGATTGTCATGAGGATCCATATAACGGAGATAATAGGCGCTGGAGCCGGCGAAACCGGGCATCGTAGATGTCTCCAAAGGATAGCCATTGTAGGTCCAGTCTTTTGCCCGTGCCAGCGGAGCCTCCCCCGTAGGTTTGAAAGAATCAATCTCGGGAAGCCTCAGCGGCAAGTCTTTCTCCGCCACCGGGCATGGAATGCCGTCTTTGTAATAAATGGGGAAGGGCTCACCCCAGTAGCGCTGGCGGGAGAAAATAGCATCCCTCAGACGGAAATTTGTCTTCCTGCGTCCGAGCCCCTTTTGTTCCACATAATCCATTGCAGCCTCGATGGCGTCTTTCACGTCCATACCGTCCAGGAAGCCGGAATTGCACATCTTCCCTTCTTTGGCGTCGAAGGAAGCTTCGCTAACATCGCAACCCTCGATAATTGGCACTATGGGAAGGTCGAACTTTCGGGCAAACGCATAGTCCCTGCTGTCGTGGGCAGGCACCGCCATGATGGCGCCGGTCCCGTATCCGGCCAGCACATACTCGGAAATCCAGATGGGTATCTGCTCTCCTGTAAGCGGGTTGATACCGTATGAGCCGGCAAATACTCCGGTGACACTCTTGGTCTCTGCAATGCGCTCGCGTTCAGTCTTTTTCTTCACCTCCTTGATATACTCGGCCACGGCTTCCCTACGGTCTGCGGACGTGAGTTCGTCAACCAGCTCGCTCTCGGGAGCCAGCACCATGAAAGTGACCCCGAAAATAGTATCCACGCGAGTAGTGAAAATAGTCACCGGCTTGCGGCGTCCGTCACACAAAGTCTCGAATACAACCTCGGTACCATCGGAACGGCCAATCCAGTTGCGCTGCATTTCTTTAAGGGAATCGCTCCAGTCCAGACGGTCGAGAGACTCCAGCAGCCGGGATGCATAAGCCGAGACCCTCAACTGCCATTGGGTCATTTTCTTCTGCTCCACGGGGAATCCGCCGCGCACCGACAGGCCGTCCTTTACCTCGTCATTCGCAAGTACCGTCCCAAGTCCCTCGCACCAGTTGACAGAGGTCTCTCCCTGATATGCAATACGATAGCGCATGAGGATATCGGATTTTTCCTTTTCGGATGCAGATACCCATGCGGCCGGAGTCACATCTTCGTAGCCCTCAGTTTCAAACTTTTTCACTAATTCCGAAATGGGACGCGCCTTGTCGGCAACGGGATCGTACCAGCTTTCAAACATCTTCAGGAAAGCCCACTGGGTCCATTTGTAGAACTCGGGATCGCAAGTCCGTACTTCCCTGTCCCAATCATAGGAAAAGCCTATACGGTCCAACTGGCTGCGATAGCGGGCAATATTGTCGGTGGTTGTCTTTTCCGGATGCTGCCCCGTCTGAATGGCGTACTGCTCAGCCGGCAGGCCGAAGGCGTCGTAGCCCATGGGATGTAGCACATTGAATCCTTTCAGCCTCTTGTAGCGGGAGTAGATATCACTGGCAATATAACCCAGGGGATGACCTACATGCAGACCAGCTCCCGAAGGATAAGGGAACATATCCAGCACATAATACTTGGGGCGGGAAGGGTCTTCCACCGCCTTGAATGTCTTGTGCGAGGCCCACCAGGCCTGCCACTTGCTCTCAATCGCTTTGAAATCGTACTCCATATTACTTTTTCTTCTCCAAACGGAACTCCACGTTAAGCGAGATTTCCGATTTAACTTTCTTTCCTCTGACGCGTCCCGGCTTCCAGTCCGGAGACGCCTTTATAACCCTCAGGGCCTCCTGTTCCAGCAGCGGATGGGTACTTTTTACCGCCCGCACATTGACCACGTGGCCTTTCTCGTCCACGATGAAATCGACGAGAACACGCCCCTGAATACCCTGGCGCACTGCCTCCTGCGGGTATTTCAGATACACATAGACCCATTTCTTAAGGAACAGTGAAGGGTCGCTGCTCCCCAGGAAAGAAGGCTTTATATCACAATCATAGTAAGGGTAAACTCCATTTCCGCCTTCCAGATAAAGTTCGTGGGCAGCCTCGGAAGGATCGAAATCGGGTTTGGCTCCTCCAGCAAGGGAGACTACGTAGTTGTACAGGTATTCTACCTCCCTCTCCATCCAGTCGTACTCCAGTATCGAAGGAGTATCTTTTTCGCTGTTGTACTCAGGATACATCCCGGTAGTGAACATTACCGATGGAATCCCGGCGTCGTAAAAAATCCTGTGGTCAGAAGCGCAAGGCTCTGCCGGGACCAGCTTGGGCAGAACGGGTTGAAGGGTATTGGACAATTCCGTAACGCTACGGTTCATGTCTGCATTTGACGCAGTATAAGCATAAAAACCGGATGCAGCCGTCCCGAGCATGTTCAATTCCACCATAGCGTCAATCTTCTTGGAATCGGAAAAAGAGCGGTGAAGAAAATACCAGGAGCCTGCGCCGTCCTTCAATGATGCCCCGGGGGCAATAATCAGCACCGAACGCTTAAGCAGCACATGGTTGGTCTGCAGTTTACCGGCAAGCTGCAGCAGCATAGCCAGACCGGATGCGTTTCCGTTCGCTCCGTAAAAGATGCGTTCCTGCGGTGTACCGTTCACGTTTACGCTTGCCGTACCCAGGTTATCCAGCCTCGCACACAGGACTATGTAATTCTCTTTCAGTTTGTTGTCGTAACCTGGGATGAATGCCGCGACGTTCCTGGAACGAAGCGTATCTCCATTTTCCAGTTTGATGCCGAACGTGTCACCTTCGTCCCCGTAGAGCAAATCAAGATCCATTTCTTTCAGCCGGGAACTTATATAGCGGGCGGCTTCC
>JAFWPT010000355.1 GCA_017509375.1 Bacteroidales bacterium
CAGGCCGACAGGCCGGCAAGCGCGGCGGCCGCAGCCGAGGTTTTTATAAAGTTTCGTCTGTCCATACTCATTCGCTCCTGTGAATTTCAAGTCCTTTTACTGTGATTGCACTGACCGGACGCGCCGGGCAAAGGTATTCGCACTTGCCGCAGCCTATGCAGAGCTCCTCCGCTACAACCGGGCGGCGCACGCGCTTCTCATTGTCCCCTTGGCCATAGGGTACTTCCACCATGGAGATGGCTCCGGTGGGGCAGTGGCGGGCGCAGCTGCCGCAGCCGGCTTCTCCCAGAGCGGCGAGGCAAAGATACTGGTTGACTTCTGCTACTCCTATGTGTATCAGTGTTTTGGCATCCTTCTGTACCGGCAGGATGGCGCCCGTAGGGCACAAGTCGGAGCAGGCGGTACATTCGGGACGGCAGAAACCTTTTTCGTAGCCCATCTGGGGCTGCAGCAAGTGCTCAAGGTCGGTGGAAGGCCTGAGTACTCCGTTGGGACAGTTTGCCACGCAAAGCTGGCAGGCGGTGCACTTGTCGTAGAAATTCTTGACGCTCCCGGCGCCGGGCGGCACCAGCCTTGGCTCCCGTTCGATAGCTTTCTTCGCCTCCACAGGGGCCAGACCTCCGTCCACCTTCATCTCCTGGGCCTTCGCCGTCAGGCCGGCGCCTGCGAGCATGGCTCCCGTTGCTATGAATGCACGGCGGCCTTCATTGGCGGAAGTAGAAGCGGAGCCCTTCTGCGACGGTGTTTTTCTGCCGAAACTTATGGCTCCCGACTTGCAGAAATCTATACAGTCGAAGCAGTCCACGCAGCGGGAGTAATCTATGGATTGCGTCTTGCTGTCCAGGCAGGAAGCCTTGCAGACCTGCTGGCAGGCCCCGCACTTCACGCACTTGTCGTCATCTATTGTGATGTGGAACAGCGAGTACCTGCTGAAGCAGCCCAGTACCGTGCCGACCGGGCAGATGGTATTGCACCACGCGCGTCCCCAAAGCCAGGCGCATACCGAGATGACTACGAAGGTGATGCCGGCGGTGATGAGCAAGGCTGCAGGTACGTTGCCGGCAACTGCAGTGACCATACGGCCGTATGCGCTGTAAGGTCCGAGCAGAGCTACCACCAGCTGCAGGTCAGCAATGATGCAGCCTATGAACGCTGCGGCGACAATATATCGCAAGCGGCGTTCCTTGTTGAACCTGAAGCGTTTACGCAAAGGCCGCAAGCTTTTGCCAAGGGTCTTTCGAAGCCATATGACTATGTCCTGGAATACTCCAAGAGGGCACAGCACGGAGCAGTAGATGCGCCCGAACAGCCAGGTTATGAGCAAAATGCACAGTACCACGGTGATATTCCCGAGGGCGAAGCCCCCTATGAGCCTGGTGACGGCCGGCAGGAACTGCAGCCTTGCAAGCCAGCCCCACCAGTCGTTGCCTATACCCACGAACAGCAGCGTAATGCACACGAAGCACAACGCAGCCAAAACGATTCTTATTCTTTTAAGCATAGCTATGTATTTTCAAGTATATGGTCGGCAAGTGCGAGGCGGTTTTCGCAGTACGGGCGGAAATCTTCCCAGCGGTAGAAATCCGGCCACTCCCGGCCCTTGCCGTCTTTGTAACAGTCGATAGGGAAATGCTGGGGCTTCTCGTCCAGGGTGCATCGCAGCAGGACTTCTCCCTTGCAGTTGCGGTACAAAGCGAAAAGCAGGGTGGAGGCCATGTGCATTCTGCCAAAGTCATAAATCTCTTTCACTTTGCGGGGATCCCCGGTGCAAATATCCCAGTCCTTTGCCCCCAGCAACACCAAGGCGCCGGAAATTTTGTAGTCGTGGCCGAAGCGCAGGCGGGCGGCTACATCCCCTCCGGCAATATCTTCATCCCAGTATTTGACAAAATCCCTTACCAGGGCTTCTTCCAGGGCCCAGTTGCGCCCGTGGTACAAAGGAGTGGCGCCGCAGCAGCTGTACATTCTGAAATTCTCACATTCCCACATCGAGTAAGCCTCTTCGGGTGTGAGCATATACATGAGCGACTCCTCCGGCCCGAGCGTTTCGGAGAAACTGAAGTAGAAGTAGAACATGCGGGCGGCTGTAATGTAGTCCTTGAAAACCGGAAGCACTACTGCCGTATCCTTGAAGAAACGGCTGAACAGCTCTTCCGGTCTGCAGTTTTCTTTCCACAACTGCTTGAAAGCGGGATTCCACCTTGCGGTGTCAGCTTCAAATGCACGGCTGAAATCACGCTCCTGAGCCCTTGGGTTGTATTTGCTCGTGGGATTCAGCACCCCCATGTCGGAGGCTGAGGCGTCGAATACTATATTCAGTCCCGGGTCTGTGCGGCGGTATTCGTCCAGGGCGGCTCCCATTGATAAAATGGTGCGGTTGGTCTGGGTGGAGCGGGCAACGATAGTCCTGCGGCCTTTGAAGACCGGCTTCCATTCTTTCAAGATACGTCCTGCAATGTCGCGATGCTGCCGCTGGCCGTATCCGGTGAGGTCGTACGCGCGGCCGCGTACTTTGTGGTAAACCGCTTCACTGCGTTCCAGCAGCTCTTCTCCGAGCGGGGTAAGCTGCCCGTGGGCGGCGGCTCCGGTCATCAGCTTGTGCATATTGTCATACAGCGACTCCTTACTGTACAGCCTGGCTCCGTGACGTGCATAAGTGCTGATATTGAAAGGCTTAAAGCCTGCTGGCGCGGCGGGAGTCCTTGCCGGCTCTACGTAGCGGCAGCCGGAGAACCAGTCGGCTGCACGCCTCACGTCGGCCTGGACATCGCCCAGACTCAGGCCCTGGGCGCAGAGCGGCACGCAGAGGGTTGCGCAAAGCAGGATACATGCAATCTTCTTCATCGGACAAACGGAATCTTCCTTGTTGCAAATATAGCAAAATACAAAAAAAATACATATATTTGCCAACGGTTAGAGTTCTGTCGAAAAAGGCAGGACTCCTTTATTTAACTTATTATGGCAGACGTACATTATATGAGCCAGGATGGGCTCGACAAACTAAAGAAAGACCTCGCAGAGGCGCTTGCACAGCGTCCTGTAATATCGGCGGCTATCGCTGAAGCAAGGGAAAAAGGAGACCTTTCGGAGAATGCGGAATATGAATCCGCCCGCGAGGCACAGGGGCTGTTGGAACTCAAAATAGCAAAACTTCAGAACACTATCGCCAACGCAAAAGTAATCGATGAATCCCAGTTGAATACGGACAAGGTGCAGATGCTTACCACCGTAAAGGTGAAGAACATTTCCGCCGGCGCCGAAATGGTGTTCACTATCGTGGGCGAGAACGAAGCGGATTTCTCACAGGGGAAGCTGGCGGCTACGACACCTATCGCACGCGCCCTGATGGGCCACGCCAAAGGTGAGACCGTTGAGGCAAAAGTGCCTTCCGGAATTCTGAAATTCAAGATTCTCGATATTTCCTTATGACAATTTTCACCAAGATTGCGAAGGGTGAGATTCCTTCGTACAAAGTGGCCGAGAGCGCAGAGTTCTACGCTTTTCTGGACATAAGCCCTCTGGCTGAGGGACATACACTGGTCATCCCCAAGAATGTTGAGGATGACTATATTTTTCATCTTGATCCAGAGGTGTACCAGAAGCTCTGGGCCTTTGCCCGCAAAGTAGCGGTGGCGCTTAAGGCTGCCGTTCCGTGCAAGCGGGTAGGCGTGGCTGTCCTTGGTATGGAAGTGCCTCATACTCACATCCATCTCGTGCCCCTTCAGACCGAGGGAGACATGGATTTCCGCAAAAAGCGTCCTGAGGTAAGCGCTGAAAGGATGGCTCAGATTGCAGCTTCCGTCCTTGCAGAATATGAAAAATTATAGACTCCTGCTTGCCGCGGCGCTTTTGTTGGCGGCATGCTCTCCCAAGGCCGGCGTTGACCTCACCGTGGCCGGTGCTCCGGATTTCCAGATTGAGGTTAAGTTGCTGGACGTCAACGTTTACAAGGTCCTGGATACGGTGCGGACCGACGCCTCCGGCCGGGTGCGGTATTCTCTTGCCGTTAAGCCGGGGCAACCGGAATTCATATATCTTTTCCATGGAGATACCAGGATTGCCTCATTGCTGCTGAGCGAAGGCGAGAATGTGGTGGTGAAGGCCGACACTCTTGGCAACTACGAAGTCAGTGGCTCTGAAGAGTCCCGTCTCCTGGCTGATGTGGAAAGCCGCATGGCGAGTTTTTCCAGAGACATGAATTCTACCGATGACGGAAGGGAGATGGTTTCAAGGTATCTGGCTTATTACCGCGAATGTGTCAGATACGTGATGAGCAATCCCAAGTCGCTCACCGTTGTTCCTGTGCTTTACCAGCAGTTGGACGCCAACACTCCGGTTTTCAGCCAGAAGACAGATGCAATTATATTCCGTCAGGCAGTGGACAGCCTCAAGACCGTCTATCCTCTCTCCCGTTATGTC
>JAFWPT010000356.1 GCA_017509375.1 Bacteroidales bacterium
CCGCTGCAAATGAACGGGAAAGCCGTTGTGGACGGTGAGTGCTACCGCTTCCAGGGTAACGGCATAGAGGTTTACTGCGACGGCACAACCAAGTGGACTGTTGACCAGGAGACCAAAGAAGTTTATATCGAGCGCTCTGGCGGCAGCAGCACTTTCCTGGACAATCCCGCCGTGTGGATAGATAATACCAAGGATTTGAAAGTGAGCAAGTCAGTCATCAGCGGCGTATGGAAAGACAGCACGTCGGAAAGCGATTTCTCGTTCAAATTCAGTTCAATAGTACCCTCGCCACTGAGCGGCAGCCTCGAAGGATTCAGCTTCGATGCAAGCTCGCTCGGAAGCGAGTGGGTAGTCACAGATTTGCGATGAAGGTCTGCGTAGGACTCTCGGGAGGCGTGGACTCCAGCGTAGCGGCCCTGTTGCTCAAGCGGCAGGGCTACGATGTGTTTGCCATGTTCATGCAGAACTGGCACGACACCGAGGGCACTCTCCACGGAGACTGCGAATGGGAAGAAGACAAGTTCGTTGCCGAGCTGGTAGCCCGTAAAATTGGCATTCCTTTCTATTTCGTGGACCTTTCCGGGGAGTATCGCGAACGGGTGGTGAACTATATGTTCGACGAATACTCCCGCGGCCGCACTCCCAACCCGGACGTACTCTGCAACCGGGAAATCAAGTTCGACGCCTTCCTGAAAAAAGCCATGGAGCTGGGTGCAGACATGGTAGCCACAGGGCATTACTGCCGTAAGGAAGAGTTCACAGATACCGACGGACAGACCCGCTGGAAGCTACTGGAAGGCATAGATCCCGGGAAAGACCAGAGCTACTTCCTCTGCCAGCTGAACCAGGAGCAGTTGTCCCGTGCCCTCTTCCCTATTGGCGGAATGCTCAAGTCGAAAGTGCGCGCCCTCGCCTCAGAGGCCGATTTGCCGTCGGCCGACAAAAAAGATTCCCAAGGTATATGCTTCGTAGGAAAAGTGGACCTGCCCGTATTTCTGCAGCAGAAACTCAAGCCGGTGGAAGGGGATGTGGTAGAGGTGTTCGATGCCTGGTACCGTGATTCCGGGAAGTACCGCAAAGACTGCGGGCTGCTGGAAAGCGCCCGGCTGGACGGCTGGGACAGCCTGAGCGACGAAGCTCTTGAGGAACTTGCCACACCTCTGGATTACAGCGATATACAGTTCCAGACAGAGAGCTATCGCTCAGGTAAGCGCCACATCAAGAAGACCCGCTACAAAGCAAACCCGTGGGGAGTGATAGCAGGCCAGCACGAGGGGGCGCAATTCTACACCAACGGCCAGCGTAAAGGCCTGTCTATCGGGGGCCACGCCAAGCCATTGTTCGTGATTGCTACCGATATTAGTTCCAACCGCATTTACGTTGGCGAGGGTGAAGACCACAAAGGCCTTTTCCGGAGTGTGCTCCGCATCGCCCCTGACGAAATTCATTGGATGCGTCCCTCCCTGGCAATGCAGCCCGGAACCAGCCTGCGCTGCCGCTGCCGTATCCGCTACCGCCAGCCGCTGCAGGACTGTACCCTGCTGATGCGGGAGACCGGACTCTTTGTATGCTTCGATGAAGCTCAGCGCAGCATCACCCCCGGGCAGTTCGCCGCCTTCCATGCCCTGCCCGACTCCGCAGACCCTTACGACGCCCCGGAACTGCTTGGAAGCGGTGTAATTTAGAATCACCATGATGAAAAGGATAGCTTCCATACTTCTGATACTGATGAGCATTCAGGCCGCGGCGCAGGGCATATATCAACGTCCCGCTGACAACCCGCACCCTACGCCGCCGGCAGTGCCTCCTTACGCCGTTTTCGCAGGCGATACCGTCTATTTCGACACTACAGAGAAATACGAAAGGATGGACCGCGAGCTAATGGCTTTCAGCTATATGCACACTACCTCATCCCTCATGCTGAAGCGCTCGGGCCGGTATTTCCCCTTCATAGAGGCAATGCTGAAAGATAACGGAATACCGGATGACTTTAAGTACCTCTGCGTAATCGAAAGCAACCTCGACCCCAAAGCGGTATCCGCCACCGGTGCCGCCGGCCTTTGGCAGTTTACCAGCGCAACCGCAAGGGAATTCGGGCTGGAAGTAAATGCCGAAGTGGACGAACGCTACAACGAAGACAAAGAAACAATCGCGGCATGCACCTACCTGAAGCGGGCCTACGCCAAATTCGGGAATTGGATCAATGCAGCCGCCAGCTACAACTGCGGTATGGGAGGCGTTGCAACCCGCATAGAAACCCAGAAGCAAGACTCGTTCTTCGACCTGCTGCTACCGGAAGAGACGTCGCGCTATGTTTACCGCATCCTGGCAGCCAAAATGTTTTTCAGCAATCCGCAGGCCTTCGGATACCAGGTCACAGAACGTTACGAACCTGTGGAAATACGCCGTGATGTAGTTGTATCCGGAGGAATACCGAGCCTTGTGGATTTTGCCGGCCAATACGGGATAAGCTACGCCGAACTGAAACGGGCAAATCTATGGCTGCGATCGGACAAACTCACCAACAAAGACAAACGCAGCTACAGCATCAGAATTCCGAAGCCTTAGGCCCGAACAAACGGGACTGGTAGCCGAGGCACTGGAAGCCGTTCCGGTTTATCAGAGGAATCATTTCCTCGCTGATTCCCAACTGTTTACGCACCCAGTAGCATATACTGACGCTCATCCCCATGGGCTCGGTGCATCTTATCATGCGCTCCAGGCACTCTATGCTCCGGGGTTTGGAAGGAGCTATCCTCCCCCGCTGCTTGCGGTGGTCTTCGTTGGACGGCATGAGATAGTCTTCATAGAGCTGACGCTCCAGGGACTTGTCGAACGTCCCTAAATATTGGCCAAGCATCGCCAGATTTTCCACACAGGCGGTGAGGAATTCCGGCTTGTAATTGACGATTCCCGCCTCGTTCAGGGAATCGAAGAAAGCAGAAATATGGTCGGGGGTCAGCCAGGGGGTAAGGATGGGCTGTACCAAAGCCGAGTCTGCGGCTATGCCTGCATCCCTGCACATGCGCACTGCGGCAAGCCGCTCCGGAAGCGGAGCCGCATAAGGCTCGAGCACGTCACGGAACGCGTCCGGCATAATGGAGACGCTGGTATTGAACTGCATACGGCCGCGAAGGCGGGTAAACAAAGACAGTATGCTCTCGCCTTCAAACTTCGCTTCCAGGTGCCGCACACCCGCTTTGGAAGCTATAAACAAGCGGGCCTGAGAGTCAGGAAAGCGCTCGAAGTGCGCTATGAATTCGTGCAGTATCTTATGCGCTATTCCGGTATAAAGACTGGCTTCCTGAAGGGCCTCGGTTTTGGGCGAAAAATAATAATAGTGTCTCTGGTTGGGGCTGGCAGGGCCATTCTGTTCTTCCAGCAACCGGCGGACGTAGAGGTGGTAATTGCTCCATGCCACAAGTTCCTGCTCGTGCACTCCGTCCGACACCAGGCAATACTGGCAGCCGACTCCGCATCCGCGTACCGGGTTGATTTCCCAAGTGAGGGTAGGACAGCGCCCTGTATAATTGTGTATCTCTTTCTCCACGGACAGAGGATCCAGCTCCGCCACCACATAACGCCGGCGAGGTATCAACAACTTTTCTTCGAAGCGCTTCATAAACACACGCGAACCGCGCTCCAACGCCTCCAGAGTCGCAGGACTGGGCTGAATCCTAACGCCCAGACCTTCAAGATACTGCGAATCCACTAGCTGAGGGCGGAAGCCCGGCAGATTATACACCGAAATATCGTGTGAATATAAAGCTTCGAATTCTTCCATAACTTGCGAAAATACTAATTTCTTGCGAATTCGCCGCCCATAACTTATCTTTGTGTTGCTATGTACAGTGACCTGTCAGCCTATTACCTCCACTGGTACCACAAGCAGCCGATTGCAATCACGCCTTCCAGGCGCGACGAACTGAGACGTCTGCATCGCTGCATGATGGACTGCATCGATTATTTCGTACAGCATTATGAGAGCCTTTGCGCCAAATACATGCCGCTGAGCGATAAAGAGTTGGAAATTCTTTCCGAGCAGAGCAGCCGGCCCTTCCGGGCAGGTACTTTCCGCCCGGACTATATAATAAGCGATTCCGGAGAACTGAAGATTTGTGAAATCACCTCCCGCTTCTTTGCCCACGGTATCTTCATGTCATGGTTTGGAGAGCAATATGTACGCTCTTACTGTTCGTCGCTCGGCCTCCATTGTCCGGAAAGCCGGTTTGCAGAGATGATGTCGTACATGCTGGAGATTACTGGCGGCTGCAAGCGAATGTTCGTATTCAAGAGTTCCGACCGCACAAGCGAAATCCGCCTGTACAAACGGTTCTACGAAGCCCACGGGATAGAGGTAAGCATCCTGGAAGCCGGAGAAGTGGAGCCAAGGCGCAGGGAATGGGATGTCCCTGGCACCTTTCTGGTAAGCGCCCTGAACCAGAGAGACATCCTTTCATTGCAGATGGACACCATACGGGCGATGATACGCCTGGGCATGTACAGCGACTTCCGCAACATTTTCCTGATACACGACAAGCGCTTCATGCACATGTGGTTCGAAGACAGTTTCACGGAATCATGCTTAAGCCCGGAAGACACGGCTTTCCTGCGCTCGCATGCCATACCTACCTTCCTCGTTCCCCCGCCTGATGCCCCTGGCAACAAGGACGCCTATATACTCAAACCCTGGCGCCTCGGGAAGAGCGAAGGGGTGCACGCCGGGGTACTCTGCTCCGAAAGCCAATGGCTGGAGCTGTTCAGCTCAGGGGCGGTAAACGCTATGATATGCCAGCCATTCCTCGCCCAGCGCAGTTTCCCTACAGTTTGGGAAGGCACGGCCTACAACGACTATGCATGCGGAATGATGCTCTGCATAGACGAAAACTATTTCGACTCCGGATTCTTCCGATGTTCAAGCCTGCCGGTCACGAACATAGGCGACAGCCGCAAGGCCGCGGTAATACATACCTCTGACCCGGAAATCCTGAAATACTGCGACTTGCTATGACCCTTGCCGCCAACCAGCCATATTTCCTGCCATATTTCCCATACTGGCAACTTATCGCGGCAGCCGACGTTTTCCTGATAAGCGAGGATTATGCCTTCAAGAAAAGGAGCTGGATTACCCGCAACAAGATACTGGTAAACGGAGAGCCCCATTATTTCCGCATCGAAGTGGAGCACCAGAGTTGCCACAAGCTGATAATGGACACCTTCATTGCAGCGGAGCAGATAGAGAACAAGCTCAGGACACTGGAGATGGCATATCACAAGGCTCCCAATTTTTCTTCAGGCTATGAGCTGGCCGAACGCATACTGCGAAACGAGGATAGAAACCTCGCATCCTTTCTCACATTCTCAATCCGGGAAATATGCTCCTACCTGGGCATAGAAACCCAACTCCGCAATAGTTCCGAATTTCCGGGCAACCGGCATATGCGCAAGGAGAAACGGGTGTACGATTTCTGCCGCCTGCTGGACGCAGACCGCTATATCAACGCCATCGGAGGGCAGCAAATATACAAAAAGGACGCATTTAAGGAACAGGGGATAGACCTCTTTTTCATCTGCTCCGAAGCGGCCCCGTATAAGCAGGGGCGCAGTGCTTTCGTCCCCGGCTTGTCGGTACTGGATGCAATAATGTTCAATTCCCGCGAAGCCCTTCACGAGCGCCTCGGACAATACCGTCTGCTATGACCGTCAGTATTATCTGTCTTGCATATAATCACGCGCCTTACATACGGGACGCCCTGGACGGATTCGTCAAGCAGCAGACGGATTTCCCTTTCGAAGTACTGATCCACGACGACGCCTCGGACGACGGTACGGCAGAGATAATACGGGAATATGCAGAGCGGTATCCGGATATCATAAGGCCGGTATTCCAAAGTGTCAACCAACATTCCAGGGGAGTCAGGATAGCCAGGGACTTCCTGTTCCCGCTTGTCCGGGGGCGCTATGTAGCTTTGTGCGAGGGCGATGACTACTGGACCGATCCCCTGAAACTGAGCAAACAGGTAGCGGCACTGGAAGCCTGCCCGGAAGTAGATATCTGCGCCCACAGGGCACTTAAAATGAAAAACGGCAGGCCTCACGGACACGAAGGTCCCGGAGGCAGGACGCGGATTCTGCCGGCGGGGAAGGTCATAATGGGAGGAGGAGGCTACGTAGCTACCAGCAGCCTGATGTGCCGCAGAGAGTTGTACCTGCAGGACAGCCCCATGCGCAAAATACTGTTCTACGATTATACGCTCCAGATACAGGGGTCGCTGCGCGGCGGAATGCTGTACCTTTCGGATTGTATGAGCGTTTATCGCCGAAGAGTCCCCGGCTCGTGGACCGCAGCCCATCTACATAAAGGAAATTCCTCTCATTACCGTAATTTCAAGCTGATGCTGGACGCCCTTGACGAATGGACCGGCGGCAGCCTGCACAAGCAGATCCAGGCGAGAAAACGCATCTACGACGTTCACTCTTTTTTTCGCAAACTGCTGTGGAAGTGAGTACTCAGCGGCAAGACGGGAAGAGTTCCGGCGCTCCTGATCAATTCTCTTCGGATATAGAGCTTGCGGCGGCTACGGCACAACGTATGCCGTCGATGGCACTGGACACTATGCCTCCGGAATAACCGGCGCCTTCGCCTGCAGGATATACTCCGTCAAGCGACAGGGCTTCCAGGGTTTCCGGGTTCCTGGGCACCCTTAGAGGGGAAGATGTACGGGACTCCACCCCAAGCAGCAGGGCGGCGTTGGTATAATAGCCCTTCATCTTGACACGGGGGAAAGCCTTCTGCAGGCGGGAAGCGACGATGGAGGGGAGCAGTTCGTGCAGAGGGGCACTGACAAGCCCCGGGAAATATGAACTCGGAGGCATCTTCTTGCTGATCTTGCCCAGACAGAAATCCTCCATCCTTTGGGCGGGAGCGGCCATGGGATTCTGCGGAATGTCCTTCTCTCCGCTGCAGCGGGCGCGTTCGCAGAAATCGAACATATCCTTCTCCACCCCGTGCTGGAAATCCATCAAACGGAACGGGCCGCTGCCGGGGACGTCCTCCGGCTCTATCTGCACCACTACTCCGGCATTGGCGAACTTGCCGTTACGACCGGAGTTGGACATACCGTTCAGCACGACTGTGCCGGGCTCGGTGGAAGAGGGCACCAAAATGCCTCCGGGGCACATGCAGAAGGAGAATACCCCCCTTCCGTCCACTTGCTCCACGAATGAATACTCTGCGGCAGGCACGCCAGGCTTCCACATTCCGTGGTACTGGTGGAAGTTGATTTTCTCCTGCGGATGCTCCACCCTGACCCCCAGAGCAAAGCCCTTAGCTTCAAGGGGAACGCCCTTCTTCTCCAGCATCTCGTAAACATCCCGTGCTGAATGGCCCGTCGCCAGGATAAGCTTGCGGCCGCTGAAACGGCGGCCGTCGGCACACACGGCGGTCCAGCCGCCTGCCTCCGCCTCCAAAGCCACCAGCTTCGCCTCGAAATGATACTCCCCGCCATGTTCCAGCACGCACTTGCGAATATTCTCCACGATGAGCGGCAGCTTGTCGGAACCTATATGCGGGTGAGCGTCAATAAGTATGTCCTTAGAAGCGCCGAAGGCCACCAACTGATGCAGCACTTCACGGTTGTCTCCCCGCTTGGATGAACGGGTATAGAGTTTCCCGTCGGAAAAAGCCCCTGCTCCGCCTTCCCCGTAGCAGTAGTTGGATTCCGGATTCACCAGCCCTTCGCGCGAAAGCCGGGCCATGTCGAACTTGCGGGCGTGGACGTCCTTGCCTCTCTCCAGGACCACCGGCTTGAAACCCAGGGTAAGCAACTTCAAGGCGGCGAACATCCCGGCGGGTCCAGCCCCTACGACAATCACAGCCGGGGCCCCGTGTACATCCCGGTATGATTCGGGAGCATAAGACTGATACTCTTCGTCAGGCCCGTAAGCCTCATATTGATAGCGCCATACCGGTTCCTTGCGGGCATCTATAGAGCGTTTCTTCAGCACCCACTTCATTCCGGCAGCTTTTGTCTCTATTTCCTTCAGCCGGGGCTCCCGCGTGAGGGGACATACAATCTCAAATTCTTTCATACTTCTACTACTTTATCTTCAGGGACATACCAGATGTAACCACGTACCGTTCCATAGCCCATCCGACGATAGAGCGACATATATCTGCGGACTTGCCAAAGATAGCTGTCCCGCCCGGCTCCGAACTTATAGTCAATTATGGTAATGCTGCCGTCTGGATTCTCTACCACCCGGTCCGGACGGTGGAGGCTGCCGTCTGCAGCGAACACGGATACTTCATTCCTTGCCTTGGGCGCCTTGGAAAACCATTCGGGGTGCCCCTCTATGCGGGATTTAAGCATATCTCGGTACTCGGATTCGATATCTGAGGGGATATCCTCAGGGCTGTCTGCCAAGGAGAGAATCTTATGAAGTTCTATTCCGCGCAGGCGTCCGGAGGCTTCGGGGCCTGTATGCCCGTCTTCTCCGAAATAATCGGATGCGTCCTGAGAGGCTTTGAGCCTGTCTCCCAAGGGGATGGAATTCCACCCAGCGCTGACGGGTATGCCTGAACTCATGTCCTTGCGCTCCATGAGGTTGAAATCGTAGGGTACGCCGAAGCTGCTTTCTTCGTTACATTTGCACCAGGCGTAAAGCATCTCCGAGAAGAAAGACCACTTCACGGCTTTTCCAGCCTTGATCGCGTCCAGCTTGCCTTTTGCCAAAGTATTGGCAATAATATGCAGGCTCTTGGACGCGCGGGTCAAAGCCACGTAGAATATATTCAGGTTATCTACAAGCTGCAGCCTGTATTCCTCTTCATAAGCGGATGCGAAGAGAGTCTGCTCAGACTTGCTGCTCAGCAAAACGGGATACAGGCCGTCTGCCAGGTGACCTAGCGGAGTACCGCCGCCATCCAGACGGCACCAGCGGGTTTCCTCTTTGTAGAGACCTACCTTTTCGGCAAAGGGAAAAATCACGTGAGGAAATTCCAGGCCCTTTGCCTTATGTATGGTCATGATTCTTACCGCATCGGAGTTGGCCGGAGAGCCTATGTAGCACTCCGTTTTTTCATTCCAGGCGCGAATGAAAGCCTGCAGATTGTTACCCCCTTTATCGGACCACTCCTGCAGCATATCCATGAAGGCCCCTATGTACAGAGTCTCGGAGGCAAAAGTCTTGGGGTCGAAAGTCCTCAGTTCCCGTAGCAGATGCTCGCAAAAATCAATCAGGGAATGGTAATGCTCAGGGAAATGCACGCCGATTGACTTGGCAAGATAGCTGCCTACTGTGTTGCCCGGATCTTCATAGAAATTGAGCAGCGATATCAGGCGGCGCACGGTCACTGCCCCTTTCAGGTCGAGACTATCGTCGGAAATCACGTCAATGCCCTCTTCAATGAGGGCCGCGGCAATCTCAGAACCCTCTTTGTGTCCGCGGACAAGGATTGCGATGTCGCTCAGTCTGGCTCCCCGGGAACGGACGTCCGCAATGGATTCGAGTACTGCCGGAATCTGGTCTCCGGTAAAACTCACCCGCACACAGCCTTCTTGGGCTTCTTTCGTTTTTGCCGTCTGCTCAACGTTCGAATACATTTCCGACAAGCCCACGAGCCCCGCCGCATAAGAGAAGAAACGGCTGTTGAAATCCACTACCGCCCTGGCGCTTCGCCAATTTTCGCCGGGAGAGTCAATGTCGGCAGATGGGAATTCCTGCTGGACCTCCGTGCCCAGAAGCCGCCAGTCCGACTCTCTCCAGCGATAAATGCTCTGCTTCACGTCTCCCACGATCAAATTGTCCCCCGCAGCGTCGGCCTCCTTCAGAAGAGGCAGGAAATTCTCCCACTGCAGTCGGGAAGTATCCTGGAATTCATCCAGCAGGAAGTGAGCATAACGGGTTCCCGTCTTTTCGTACACGAAAGGGGCGTCGGAACCGTCTATTATCTTCTTCAGCAGGCTATTGGACTCGTCCAGGGGCATCACGTTCTTTTCCTTTATCAAAGCCTCGAACTCCTGTTCGAACTCCCGGGCCACACCGAGCGCGTAAAGCTGCTTGTCAACTATCTGGGCCGTCGCGTAAACGGGGTACTTCTTCTCAAAGAAATCGCTCACGGCAGGGTCCTTGAGGGCCTTGACCCCGGGGTACTTCACGGAGCCGCCCTTCTCAGGCTTGAATCCCAATCCGGACGCCTCCTTCTCGAAATCCCGTATGACGCCGTTGCACAACTTGTGAATATCGGAGAGCCGCTGCTTGGAAAGGGCTTCTTTTTCATCTATTCCGTACTTTTCTTTCAGGCTGCGATATTCATCGCTCTTCAACCTGGCTCCCATTTCGGCAAGTCCGTCATCCATGCGGAAACGGGCCTGTCTTTCAATCTGTTCCAGCGCATTACGCTTCAGCCAGCCAAGCAGTTCAGGCTTGTCTGCAGATACCCCGTCCAGCATACGGTCCACCGCTTCCTTCACAAGGGAAGCCTTGTCCAGTTCCACCTGGTACGAAGAAAACTGCCCGAGTTCCCGTGCGAACGCCCTGAGAGTCTGCTGGAAGAAACGGTCTATCGTACTTACGCCAAAGGCGCCGTAGTCATGGAGTATGCTCACCAGGTAATGCTTCGCACGCTGGTCGGTACGAGCGGCTTGCCCGAGATCCTTCAGGATGCGCTCCTTCATTTCGGCAGTGGCCTTGTTGGTGAAGGTAACCGCAAGCAGATGCTTGTAGGCTGCCGGATCCCCGGAGTCCAGAAGGTAGTCTATATAGGTGTGCGAGAGCCGGTAAGTCTTGCCGGAGCCCGCGCTGGCTTTAATTATCTTCATCTTCCGCAAATGGCTCTGAAATCACAAAACTTACAGTTGCCGGCATCCGGGGTACGTTTCCACGGTATGGAAAGGTCTGACAGTTCTTCCAGTACTCCGGATATCGATTCTTCCATGGCAGAGCAGAACTCCTCGTCGAGAGAGTGCTCGATCACAGCTTCCCCGCTCATCAGCGATGGCGGCTGGTATATGGCTCCGGTAATCTCAGGCGCCTGCTTTTCCACAAAACGCTTGTAGAGGTACAGCTGCAGGCCTATCTGCGGCACATTCCCGGTCTTGGGGTTGAAATACAGATCATCCGGCTGCACCCGGCCGGTCTTGTAATCTACCACCCGGAGTTTCCCCGGACATACGCTGTCCAGGCGGTCGATATAGCCCTTGAACTTGTAGTCGCCTATAGTGAGCCATCTTTCTTGTTCCACACCGAGTATCTGGATATTCCCGCCGGCCTTTACCTGCCTCAGGTCTGCCTTGAGCACAGCATCCACATAGCCGCAGATCACATCGGCATACACTATGTTCCGCCCGCTGACCTCAAAAGTATTGAGTTCCTGGCAGATAAGTTCTTCTACCAGCTCCCGTATGCGTTTTTTGTCCCCTATCAGCTTACCGAGCAGGCTTTCATCCAGCACGGTCCCTTTCGGATACAGCTTCTGCATGGCCTTGTGAAGTACGTTTCCGAACATTCCGGCATCCAGGGATTCGCTTAATTCTTTTTCCGCCTTAAGGCCCTCTACCTTAGCGTAATAGAACTTCACAGGACAGGCCAGGTAAGCTTTGACAGAACTGGCCGACAGAGCATCCGCCTTCAGTTTTGCTATATCCTCCGCTTTCTTGGGTATATCCTCGTCGCCGGGCTCCCTGCCGAGGGCTGAAAGAGCCTCGTAGTGATTTACTTTCACCCCGAAATGCATCTCCAGCTGGTAAAGGTAGCGGCTGGGCTCCCCGGATTTCACGCCTTCTGTGCGGGAATCGAAAACCATCCATACCTTCGAGGCTCTCTGCACCATACGGTAGAAATAATATGCCCAGACGGCGTCCTGGTATTCGTAGCTTGGCAAGCCGAAGCCGCGGCGGAGTTCAGGGGGAATGAAAGAAGCGCTGACGGAACGCCGCGGGAACACTCCTTCGTTGAAATTAAGTATGATGAGATTGTCGAAATCCATGGCCCGCAACTCCAGCGGTCCCATAATCTGCATACCCTCAAGCGGTTCTCCCTGGAACGGCACGGTTGCCGGAGCCAGCAACTGGCCAATAAGGCGGAAAAGCGACTGGGGCGTCAGGGCAAGAGAATGCCGGCCCAGAGAGGAGAGGCTCTCGTGGCAGAGTTTTGCGAAATCCAGCTCCAACTGCATGCCGGGCACCGCCTTCAACCCGGGAGCAAGCGTCACCAGCACATCCTGCAGCCATGCCAGTATATGGCCGGCCTGCACCGGGTCCGCGTCGGCGCTGCATGCCATGGGACGGAAGATAGCTTCCAGAACCGGGTCTCCGGACAATTCCACCTGTGGAATATAGAACAGGCGTTTCTTTCTCAGGGCCTCCAATTTGTCATGCGCCTCTGCGGAGAGCACCGTACGCAATATCGAGTTGGAGCAGAGCGCCCACAGCTGCCGGTGGTAAAAATGCCACACGCCATCCTTGAGGCGCAGGTGCATCTGCAAGGCGGCAAGGTCTCCCAGAAGAGTGCTGAGCTGGCTTCCGGAGAAAGGATAACCCATGGTGACATTGAGCTTCTGCACATGCTCCGGAATGGAATTGAGCACCGGGATGAGCATCGTCTCATCTGGCAGCACCACGGCTGTATCTATATCCGGTGAGTCTGTGCAGCGGGAAAGTATTTCTGGCAGTTGCTTTGCCTGGGCAATGCCGCCGGGGACGCTCAGCACGTTGAATTCGGTCTCCGGCAGGCCATCCGGATCAGGCTCGAAAGACGATGGAAACAAGGTGCTGAAATCTTTCAGGAAAAACGAAGAACGGTTCTGCATGTCTTGAATTTGCGAAGAACGGAAATCCCAGCAGAATTCGGCCAGACCGGCATTTTGCAACTTTCGCAGCAGTGTCTTCTCGCACTCGTTCAGGGCATTCAGGCCCACGAAAACAAAACGATCGCTGAAAGGATGGCGTTCCGCCATCAAGTCTGCGGCGCTATGGTCCGAAAGGCGCTCCGCAAGCGAACGGTAAACCATACCTTCATAGCAGAGACCGCGTTCTTCCAGCGCCCGGCGGAAATTGCGATACAGCGGCAGAAGCAGGTTCCATATACGTACGAAACCGTCCTTGACAGCCCCCTGGGTGAGGAAATGGCGGGTAAAACGCTCTATCGCCTCCTTCTGCTGCCCGGAAAGCCAAGACCAGTCATCCTGCATCTGCTTCAGCTCTTCCACGTTCACCAGAAGCTGGCCGGCATCAACCAGATACTGGTCTATATCATCAAAGTCGCCCAGCAGCGTATCACCCCAGAAAATGAAGTCGTCCAGCGGCTCAGCCTCCTTGTTGAGGCTCTTGTAGCAGTCGTACAACACCAGCAGCAAGCTTATACGGTCCGAAGGGCCGGCCCCGGTGGTACGATAGAAGAAATCGTTCATGGTAAAGAGCTGCGGGCTCAGTACGGGACCGGAACCGGACTCCGCGACGGCTTCTCCAAGATAGTGCTCGAAGAAACGCAGCGCCCTGCGGTTGGGGAATATGAAGCAGAGCCGGCTGATGTCG
>JAFWPT010000357.1 GCA_017509375.1 Bacteroidales bacterium
ACAAATACCAAGGGCATTCTATACAGAGGCAGCATGTTCGGCACCATGACCGGGCCTCTGGTCATGAAGGGAGATGACGGAAATACATACCATTTTTCCAACAAGATGTACACCGATGCCATACCGGCTTCCGGCCGTATCGTTGCGCTGTTCGACGTCTATTCAAAGCTGGACGGCACCGAGAAAGACTACAACGCTGAACTTATCACATTCAACGTACCGCTGACCAGCGAGCCTGTAATTTGTAAAAACGAAGAGGAAATAGCCGCACTTGGCGATGATCCCATAAAAATGGAAGACGGCGCCATCTCCGGCGGTTATCTCAACCTTTTGTGTTCCGTCTTGCTCCACAATGATTTCAAAGCCGAGCACAAAATCAGTCTCCAGCTCGTCCCTGCAGACAACGCTGACACTCTCCACCTTGTCCTCAGACACCATGCAGGAGAAGACATAATCACGGATGATACGAGTGAAAGCGCGACAGAATACCCTTTCTACGCATCTTTCCCCATCGAGGACAAATTTCCGGAAGGCAAGACTACGGTACTGGAGGTGAAGTGGTATTGGGACCATAAATGGAATAGCGAGTATTCAAACATTAAACGATAACCATGGATAAAGCCACAGTAAAGAAATACAATTACTGGCAGTGGAGAACCCTTATCATACTGATGATAGGCTATGCCCTGTTCTATTTCGTGCGAAAAAACTTCAGTATTGCAATGCCCGCTCTTGAAGCGGAACTCGGGCTGAGCAAGACCCAGCTCGGTATCTTCCTGACCCTGAACGGCGTTATTTACGGCGTTTCCCGTTTCATCAACGGAATGCTGGCCGACCGCTTCAGCCGCAAGAGAATGATGGCTCTGGGCCTTTTGCTCTCCGCCGTAGTCAATATAATCATCGGCTTCATCCCGGCAGTGAACGGTTTCTTTAATGTGCTGGACGCTGGCGGGAAAGCCACAATAGGCTTCGTTTACATACTGGGTTCGCTATGGCTGATCAACGGTTACCTGCAAGGCATGGGCTACCCGCCTTGCTCCAGCCTGATGGCCCATTGGATAAAGCCCTCGGAGCTTGCCACGAAACAGTCTATCTGGAATGCCTCCCACTCCATTGGAGCCGGACTTCTTGCCTTGATGATAGGCGGAATCCTGGGGGCTTTCGGCAATTCCGCCTGGCAATGGTGCTTCTGGGCACCGGCAGTGCTGGCAATTTTCGGCGCCGCCCTCATTTTCTTCGGCCTGAAGGATACGCCGGCATCCGTAGGCCTCCCCAATCCTGAAGACATGGATGCCCACAAGGCTGAAGAAAAAGCCGCAGAGCCCGAAGATCCCGAGTTCACCAGACTCGCATACAAAAAGTTTGTGAGCAAGATGGCTTTCGGCAATCCCATAATCTGGATTATCGCAGTGGCGGACTTTTTCGTCTATGTCATCCGCTTCACCATCCTGGACTGGGGCTCTACTATCCTGGTGCAGGACAAGGGACTGGACATCACCCTGGCAGCTTCCATCGTGGGAGCTTGCGAGATTGTAGGGGGGATTGTAGGAATGCTCTTCGCAGGCTGGGCGACAGATAAGTTCTTCAAGAGCAAGGCTCAGTGCACCAGCGCAATCTGCACGATACTGGCGGTCGTCTGCCTGTTCGTATTCTGGCAGGTGAAAGACATACCCTGGCTGTTTATCGCCATGCTCGTACTGTCCGCATTCTTCATTTACGGGCCTCAGGCCCTGCTCGGAATTGCCGCTTCCAATCAGGCTACGAAGCGGGCTGCAGCAACTGCAAACGGCATAGTAGGCATAGTCTGCTACCTCAGCCCCATAGTTTCCGGAGCCGTTTTCGGACTCATCGCCGACAATCCGGAGATGGGATGGAACGGTGTCTATATCGCAGCCATCGCCATGGGTATAATAGGAGCCGTTCTGCTTGCCCTCCTCTGGAACAAACCGGCCGACGGCTACGCCAAGGCTGAGAAATTGCTCGAAGAGGTCCGCGCAGAATACGAATCCGCTAGAACAAACTCAGTAAAATGAAAAGAATACTACTACTCTGTCTTATGGCTTCATTGTTCTCCTGTGCATGGGCCGGCAAGCCCGGCGGCAAACTTGTTTATTGCAGTTATTCCGCCACCGGTGTTGCCGGCATGGGCAAGAATTACTGCGAACTGGTAGCGGACCCCGGTACCGATCCCAGGATAGTAGTGGTCTTGAACCACGACTGCCGCTTCGCTCCGGAAAGCCGGGCTGAGTTTCCCGCCTGCGCAGCGGATGTAAAGGACCTCCAGGAAAAACTGGAAAAGGCTCAGGTATATGAACTTAACGGCTATAATGTGGATGAATCCATAACCGGAGGCACCATCTACCGTATCTACATGGAATACGACAGCGGCGAAAAAATCAATGCCCGCTGGTACGGGCACGATATCAAGCCTGAGGCATTGGCGGCCTACAGCCTTATAGAGAAATGGTTCGCTCCCTGGCGCAGCCGGCTGGAAGAGCAAGCCCAAGATATTTGACAAAAGGTCCGCGGGGGAAGCTACCTGTCTTCCGCCTGATGACCGGTACGGTCAACTTGATGATAGAACTGGGTGTAGGGCACGTCCGTGCGTCCTGCACCTTTTTTCATCAAGGCCACAAGGTCGGCAAAATTGGTCTTGTAAATATCCCGAGGCAGAAGTTTCTTCCCTACGCATACGCTGGCGGCAAGGCCCACTACTTCTCCCATCATAGCGCAGGTACGCATCACCCGCACCGAGCCGAGAGCGATATGGGTAACGCTGATATCGCGGCCCGCCATGAACATATTGGGAACATCTGCGCTGTACAAGCAGCGGTAAGGGATGGCGTAAGGGTCTATCGGCACCAGTTTTCCTATGGACATCCATTCTTCTCCGGGATACTTTCCCGCATTGCGAGGGTCGGGATAATGCTGGTCTATACGCCACGTAGTGGTGCAGGTGCCATCCTCGTAGGGTATGGGGCGTGTAAGGTCCTGCTCCCTGAGTATCAGATCGCCTACGATGCGGCGGCTTTCCCGTTTGCCGGACACGTGGGAAACCCATGTAAGATGGGTACACTCCCAATCTTCTTTCTTTGCCAGGCGGTTCTTGCAGTATGAAAAAGTACTGTAAGCCACATACATACCGTAATCGCGAATCTTTTCGGCATCGGCCACCTGGTCATCGTTCATGCCCACTTCCCAGTACCAGTTGGCACGGTGTACCGGTTCCACCGTCTCCTCATCCAGACGCAGTCCCCAGTCGATGCTGTCCGGGAAGGTGCAGGGAGTGTTCCAGTCTTCACAATACCACTCGATGCTGACGCCCATGGTATAGGCGTCCGCTTTCTCAGGAGCCAGGCTCTCGCCGAACTCGCTGCGCGCCTCGCGGCCCATCATGGTTCTCGCCCCTGCCATTACGGCCAGGTGGGCGTCGCCGGTACAATCGGAGAACACGTAGCCACCCACGCGGATGCGGTCCTGACGGGTTGCTTCGACGGCCGTGACAGCCTTTATCATACCGTCTTCCATTTCCACGGAATCTACGGTATAACCTGCAAAAAGAGTGATATTGGGTTCCGCCGCTATCACGTCCCACTTCTTCCAGTCCTGGTAATGATGGGCGCCGCGTGCGTTGCCTATGCGGTCCGGTCCTATTTCGTTAAGTATGAAGCCCAGAGAAGGATACGGCAGCATATTGATCTGGCCTCCGAGGCCTACACGCACCTCCGAGCTGTTGTTTCCGCCCAGGATGTAACGGTCCTGCAGCAATGCCACCCGGGCACCGTTGCGGGCCGCCGCGATAGCTGCACAGAGACCTGACATGCCGGCTCCCACAATGACGAAATCGAAATCGCCCTTGTCCACCAACGGCTCGGGCAGCAAAGTCTCACGAAGTGCCCTGTAGGCCTCAAGGCTGTCACCTGGCACCTCAGCCGCAGTGGTGAGCAAAATGGCGTCACAGCGGCCGTCCAGGCCCATAATATCGTGAAGGGCAAGTTCATGGGAGCCTTCGGAGAGTTCATAGGTTCCGCCCTTCTGCCAGTACCAGGCTGCCCTCTCGGCTCGGGTGGCGCCAGGACATCCCGTACCGAATTCGGCTGGGTCGGCTACGCCGTCCACCAGTACATTGAAGATACCCGGCGTCTTGCCCTCGCTCCAGAAGGCCGTCCAGTTCTTGGTACGTACCCAAAGCGTGTATCTTCCGGACTTTTCAATATTTATCTTTGTCCTGGCGTCTTTTTTCAACGCTTCGCCTATGCCGTGGGCCAGAAGATAGCTGGAGCCCATCTGCAGCACGAACTGCTGTTCAACCGTCCAGTCACCCAGATCGTCAAAGCGGGTGGCAAGAATCATAAGGGAATTAGACTTATCCATATATTACCAAAAAGCGTATTTCACTATCAACCATGCCATTACCCCGGAGCATACCAACTTCAGGCCGGTCCCGAGGATGAAGCCCATAAAGGCGGCCGCACCGGCTTTGAAAGCCGACCATACGCCCTTGTCCGTGACCAAAAGTTCACCCAGAAAGGCCCCGAGCAAAGCTCCTGTGACAACACCTATAGGCGTAAAGAACATACCTGCTACCAGCCCGATGACAGCCCCGGTAGATGCCGCCTTATGACCTCCGGCCACCCGGGTCGCCTCAACAGGAATAATGTAGTCGAGAACGGTCACAATGACGGTAATCGCCAGCCATATCAGCAATGTTGTGGTACTCATGGGGTCGGTGGGGTCGCCGCCCTTGTCGGCAAAGTAAACGAGAAGCATCCCTATCCAGCTCAGAGGCGGCCCTGGGATGCCAGGGACTATGCTTCCGATTATACCGACTATTGCCAGCAGAATCGCAAAAACAATCAAAACCGTCATACCGCGAAATTAGCAATTTTTTCTTATTTTTGTATGGATTAAGCATCGAAAATGAGACACATCGATTTCTCTGTTCATGCACCCGTGGCAGGCAGCTACGACGTCGTGGTCTGCGGTGGAGGCCCCGCCGGGTTCATCGCCGCAATCGCCGCCGTACGTAGCGGTGCACGCACAGCCTTGATGGAGCAGTACGGCTTCCTCGGAGGAATGGCTACCGCCGGCATCGTTGCGCCGCTCAGTGTCTTCACATACAACGGCCAAAAGGTCATCGGCGGCATCCCGTGGGAGTTTATCGAGCGCCTGCAGGAGATGGGCGGAGGGTTGATTGAGAAACCCCTCGGCAACGTAGCGTTCGAGCCCGAGCTGTACAAGCTGTGCTGCCAGCGTATGGTGCTGGAGGCCGGGGTGGAGCTGTACATGCACTCGTATCTCAGCGGATGCAAGTGCTCCGGAGGCAGGATAGAAGCGGTGTTCATCGACAACAAAAACGGCACCGAGGCGCTTGAAGGCAAGGTATTCATCGACTGTACCGGAGACGCCGACCTGGCATGGATGGCGGGAGTTCCTATGCAGCCCGGCGAGGGCAAACCGCTGCAGCCGCTGTCCACATATTTTGTTCTCAGCGGTGTAGATACATCCACCCCGCGTATGCAGGTGGCGATGCATCACAACCGGCAGGGTGTCAACTGCCACTGTGAAGAGATTCGCACCGAGTTGCTGGCTCACCGCGAAGAATGGGACATCCCGGAGTTCGGAGGCCCCTGGTTTTGCACTACCCTGCAGCCCGGAGTGGTTACGGTGAACATGACCCGCACCGCCGCCGATGCCACCGACAACCGCGACTACACCCGAGCCGAATGCGAGCTTCGGGAGCAGGTTTTCCGGATGGCTCGCGTGCTGAAGGAACACTTCCCCGAGTTCCGGGACAGCTATGTCAGCGCCGTGGCAGTACAGGCCGGAATACGCGAAACCCGCCGCATCCTGGGCGCCCACACCATCAGCGCGGATGAGTACGTGAATGCTTTCCGCTACCCCGACAGCGTCTCTCGCGGCGCGCACCCCATCGACATACATGTCGCCAACGGCGCTTCGCAGAACGTAACGTTCCTGAAGACACCCGCTTACGTACCGTACCGCGCGCTGTACTCTCCCGGTTTCGGCAACCTGCTCGTCGCGGGCCGCTGCATCTCCGCCGACAAGACGGCGTTCGCATCGCTACGCGTCCAGGCATCATGCATGGGTACGGGACAGGCCGCCGGAGTAGCCGCCGCCATGGCCTCCGCCGCCGGTGTAACGGTCGATGCAATTGACATCCCCGCGCTGGTCGCCCGCCTGCAGGTGCCCGGAGCCGTGCCGGATGAAGGCGACAAGTTAGGCAAGTAACTGATAATTAAACACATAGTTATACACGGAATATGAAACGCATCTTTAGTATATTCCTTGTGGCTCTGGTATTGCTGGCGCCGCAGACGGCGGAGGCAGCAAAGCAGCGCCTGCCGAAGGGCTGCACGGTATGGGGCCAGGTGCTG
>JAFWPT010000358.1 GCA_017509375.1 Bacteroidales bacterium
CAGCGTGTCACTGAACCATGAATCCGTGGAACTCCGCTTTGTAGAGCAGATCGTGGATCATGAACAGACAAATCTTCTCGGACTTTTGCTGCGTCAGTTGGAAGGAAACTATTTTAACGGAAAAAAGCCCCTCACGGCTTGCGTAGAGGAGCTTTATCTGAAACTTTCTTCTTATGGGTTTTCCGCCATCGCTGACAGGTCAGATGCAGATGACAGGCCAACCCCGTCTAACCACTTTGAATCCGCTGATCGCTCCGGCTCTGCCGGTCGATCCGGTGTCAGTGGAAGCCCCGGCTTCGGTCAGATTCCCGGTAATGTCTCCCCTGCCATGAGCGGCAAGGTCGTCCGTGCATTCAACGTAAACGACAAATGGACCAAGACCAAGGGCAAGGGTGCCGTGTCCGATATGAACGTACCCAGCGACCACAGGCCGATGCTGGTGGAGTTCAACTTCTAAACCATGACTGCATACGAAAATCAGGCTGGCGCGCGTCAGCCTGTTTTTTTATAATGAGTTGATTCCTAAAGTTCGCGGAACTTCTCGGAGCTGATTTTCTTGTCTTTGATGGTAATGGTCTCCTTAATCTTGTCGAGAACTTTACGGTCTTCGACCTGCTCGGAGAGACGTTCCACCTGGCGGCGGTCCTTGAGGATGTTGCCGACGGCTTCGATTATCATATCCTCGGGCACATTGCCTATCCCGTACATGGCGTACTGATAGCTCACGTATGCCTTGGCTGCCTCATAAATATCATCCTGCTCCACCTTGAAGCCGAATTTCTGCATCAGGCTGCTACGCACCAGCTGCCATTTGAAATCTTCGCAGAAGCCTGCAAAATCTTTCTCTATGTCTTCTTTGCTCAGCTTGCCCTGGTTAGCGGCAAAAAGCCAGCGCTTGAGGAAAGCCTCAGGGAGCTTTACACCCGCCTTGGCTACGTAGTAATCACGTATGTCCTTGCTGAGGCGCCAGTCCGCTTCCTGCTTATGCTCCTCTTTAAGGCGCTCGGAGACCTCTTTTTCTATCTCCTCGTCACTCTTATCCTCAGCATTCCCGTCCTTCTCCTTCCTGTCGGCATAATACTTTTTCACGTTCTCTACAGCGGCGGCCTTCTCCTTTGCAGAAGTAGTAATACTGTATTTCACTATCTCATCTGACTTCTCCACGTCAATCTTGACCTCAGGAGAAAGGGCTGCGTCGAATACGAAAGTGAAAGCATTCCCGTCCACCCATTCCACCTCCGGCTGGTTCTCGCTTCCAAGAGGCTCGCCGAGAAGGTGTAAACCATTGTCAGTGATGTACTTGTCGAGGGAACTGGTAATAACGTCATTAACTGCATCCACGAGTACCTGCTCGCCATAAACCCTCTTTATGAGTGAGGCCGGCACCATACCTTTACGGAAGCCTTTGAACTCAGCGTTGCGCTTGCGCTCGGCAAGTTTCTTCCTCACTTCTTCGGCATAATCTTCAGGGGCAATCTCCAAGGTAAGCTCGAGATTCAGTTCGTCAATTTGTTTTTTGGTCAGGTTCATAATATTATTTAAAATGTAAAAATTTCTTCTTTTGGTTCGGATAGGCAACACGCCCATGGTGCATCTGGGCAAGATAAGCCTTCATGGCCTGCTTCACCTCGTTAAGTTCCTTTATAGTAATCTCCGCGTTCAGCAGCTGCCCCTGGTCAACCTTTCCCTGGACAATTCGTTCCACGAAGGCTGAGAACGCCTCGGGAGTATATTCATTCAGCGTACGGGACGCCGCTTCTACGCTGTCGCACAGCATCAGTACCACCTGCTCTTTGGTAGTAGGGGCCGGACCGGGATAGGTAAACGCCGCCTTTGCTTCAGGATCGCCTTTCTGCGACAAGAACTTCTGCCAGAAATAGCCTGTCACGGTGGTACCGTGATGAGTCCGGATGAAGTCCACAACTACACTTGGCAAGCGGTGCTTCCGTGCCATCTCCACACCATCGGAAACATGGCGTATTATATCCATCGCGCTCTGAATGGGCGCGAGCCCGGTATGGTATTTCTGATCCTCGGTCTTGTTGAGCAGGGATTCGTTCTCGATATAGCACATGGGATTATTCATCTTGCCTATATCATGATATAAGGCTCCCACCCTGAGCAGCAAAGGATTGGCATCTATTGCACGGGCGGCTGCATCCGCCATGTTCATCACCTGCAGGGAATGCTGGAAAGTGCCTGGGGCTTTGGTTTCCAGCTCCCGGAGCAAGGAGGAGGAGGTATCGGCCAGTTCCGCAAGCCGGGAATTGGATACGAGGTTGAAAATCTTCTCGAAGAGATATATGAGAGGATAGCCGGCTACGGCGAGGAAAGAGGCGATGAAAAGCCTCAGCAGGTTTTGCCAGATAAATGTACTTACTATCCCGGAGAAATATAGCGCCAGGTAGGTCAGCGCCATGGCAATGAAATTAATCAGCGCCAGCAGGAACTGCTTCCACCCCTGAACGAAATACCTGGAGAAATATATGGATATCATTCCGCCTGCGAGGAAAATCACGAAAAGCGGCAAGCCGTTGTCCGTATAAAGCAGCAACGGCATCAAAGACACGATGTAAACCGGCACTATCACCCTCGCACGCACGAAAGCCTGAAGATACAAGGCAGCCAAAGTAAGGGGTGCTACATAGAGCCAAGATTGGTTAATGCGGGACAACAGCACTATCGCCACAGAGCACAACGCAAATACAAACAGCAGATAGTAGAAACGACTGTCGTTGAAGAATGAGGGACCGGTAAAGAGGATGGACAGGAAGAAGAGCAAAGCCAGCAGGAAGGCAAGCATGAAATTGCCTATTACGCTTAAGTATGCCGGGCCGGATGAGCCCACGTTGTTCTCGAACTCTTTTTGTAAGAATCAAGTATCTGG
>JAFWPT010000359.1 GCA_017509375.1 Bacteroidales bacterium
ATACCGTACTTTCGTGGTGCCCGACAACGTGGGAGGCCGTTTCTCCGTTCTCTCTCCCGTCGGCCTTCTGCCTATCTGCGTAGCCGGTTACGATGTGCGCGCGATGCTGAAGGGTGCGGCTGCCGCCAAGTCCCAGGTGAGCGTGCGCAGTGCCGGGAATCCTGCCGTACAGTATGCTGCAATGCGTAATCTGCAGTATTTCGAGCTTGGCAAGAAGGTGGAGGTGCTGGTCACCTACAACCCTCGTTTCATGTTCCTTGGGGAGTGGTGGAAGCAGCTCTTCGGTGAGTCCGAAGGCAAGGACGGAAAAGGCATTTACCCCGCTTCCGCCAATTTCACTACCGATCTTCACTCCATCGGACAGTTCATCCAGGATGGCGACCGTTGCATGTTCGAGACGGTGGTAAGCATAGAAAAGTCCAACCGCAGTGTGGTGATCGGCAGTGACGCTCAGAATCTCGACCAGCTGAACTACCTCGCAGGCCAGCACGTGGAGCATTGCAATGCGATGGCCGCCCTGGGTACCAAGCTCGCCCACATCGACGGCGGCGTACCCCAGATCGAGGTGAGCATCGAACGGGTAGATGAGTTCTGTATCGGCCAGTTGTTCTATTTCTTCGAAGCCGCCTGCGGCATAAGCGCTTACTTGCTTGGCGTCAATCCTTTCAACCAGCCCGGCGTGGAGGCTTACAAGAAGAATATGTTTGCTCTTCTCCGCAAACCGGGATATGAAGCACAGACGGAAGAAATCCTGAAGCGGCTGTAATTCGGGGTATTATTTTGGGGACTGACTTAGAGAATTCTAGTCAGCCCCCAATGTATTTATTTACAGGCAGCGAAAGCGGCGTACAGCACTTCGCTGAGACTCGGGTGGGCATGGATGATATCGCGCGCCTGGCCGATCGTGGCGCCGAGAGCTATCAGCGCTGCGGCTTCGTGGATAAGGTCTGCTGCGTGGGCTCCGAGTATGTGGACGCCAAGCAGGCGCCCGCTGGCTTTGTCGGCAATTACTTTGCACCAGCCGTCAGCTTCGCCGCTGGCTACGGCCTTTCCGTTTGCCCGGTAGTTGGCTTTGCCGGTAATGATTTCAATCCCTTCGCACTCCTCTTCGCTGCGGCCGACGCAGGCCGCCTCAGGTACTGTGAAAACGGCTGCAGGCACCACTGAGAAATCGATGCCGTCGCTCCTGCCGCAGATGTGGTCGAGGGCCTTGCGCCCCTGTGCAGCAGCCACGTGGGCAAGCATCATCCCTCCGGTGATATCGCCCACTGCGTAAACTCCGGGCACGTTGGTCTGCATGTCGGCATCCACTTTTATGCCCCTTGGACTGTATTCCAGGCCTATGTCGTCGAGGTTCAGCGAACTCAGCGCCGGACGGCGTCCCACGGCCATGAGAATGCAGTCGGCTTCGGTTTCGAAACTCTTTTCACCCTTTGTCCAGCGTACCTTGGAGCCGTCGATTTCCGTCACCCTGGCGGAAGTCTCTATTGCTATGCCACGTTTAACCAGGGAGGCTTTGAGCCGTTTGGCCAGGTCCGTGTCGAAGCGGGGGAGTATGTTGGGGCAGAACTCCAGCACGGTGACTTCGGAGCCGAATTTACGATATATGGAGGCGAACTCCAGGCCTATGACACCGCCTCCTATGATGCAGAGCTTCCGGGGTACTTCGGTGAGCTCCAGCATGGCGCGGGAGTCTATGGCCAGTCCGGCACCGGGGATGGGCAGGGAGGCGCTCACTGAACCGGTGGCAATGATAAGGGCGTCTGCTTCGAAGTGTATGGTGCCGCCGCCGTCGGAAGGCACTACATCTATGCTGTGCGGGCCTGTGAGCCTGGCTTTCCCGTGCACGAGCGTGATGAGAGGGGAGCGGAGGAGCTGCTTGATGCCTCCCGCAAGCTGCTCTATCACAGCGCGTTTGCGCTCCTGGTCCGGAGCTTCCATGGCACACAGGGCCTTGGTGGGGATGCAGCCTTCGTTGAGGCAGGTTCCTCCCAGGGGGCCGTCGCTTACCAGTACTACTTCAATTCCTCTTGCTGCGGCTTCCGCTGCAGTCTCATAACCGCCGGGGCCGGCGCCGATGATAATGATTTTCATGCTATTGGGTCAACGTCTATGGTTACTCGGGCGCGGCCTCCGCTCTTTTTCTCGAAGGCGGCGGCGCGCTCCCATAATTCTTTCTTGCGTGCAGCGAGGCTCCCGTCCGACGGCAGCGTGAGGCGCTCTTTCCTGCCTCCGAAGTCGGTGTCAATGAGGCGGGTGAAAGGCGGCAGCTCAAACTGGCGGCGTTCTTCCAGGAGCCGGGTGTAAATGGTTTCCAGATTACTGAAGACGGGGTGTTCCGGCTTGGCCGTCTGCACCAGGAACAGGCCGTTGCATTGCTCGCGAAGCATCGAAAGCGCTTGAACCGCCCTCTCGTCGGCCCTGAATCCTTCTTCCGGAAAGAGGGCGTCGGCTTGCAGTACGGCTACGACCGCATATTTCCCGAGCTCTGCCAGACGGGCCTGCTGGATGGTAAAGATGTCTGTCTGGACGTGCCCCAGGTGCTTTGCGGCGAGTTCCAGAACTTCCTCCGGTTTTTCCCAGCCGCGTATGAGAGCTACCGGCCCTTTACCGGCTGCCGCAGCTTCCAGCAGTTTGCGGGACAGGGGCCCCAACATGCCGTTTTTGCGGCGTTCCGCAGGTATGTCGATCAATGTCACTGGAGGCAGTTCGGCCGGTATCTCCTTGTATAAGTACTTGCCTGTCTGTACGTTATGGTAAGATTCCAGGGATGGGGCCGGGGAGCCGAGCAGTATCTCGGCCCCGTGTATGCGGGCCAGCACTACTGCAGCGTCCCTGGCGTGGTAGCGCGGTGCCGGCTCTGTCTGCTTGTAGTAAATGTCCTGCTCGTTTTCAACAATGATCAGCCCCAGCCTGCTGAACGGCAGGAATAGGGCGCTGCGGGCACCTATTACCACCTGCGCCCCAAAGCTGCGGACATCTTCCGCTATCCTGCGGCGGCGGGTTTCAGTAATGTGGGAGTTGACTGTGTGGACTTGTCCCGGGAAAGCGTTTCCGAAAATGTCCGCCAGCTGCTCTCCGGCTGCGATTTCAGGCGTGAGCAGCAGGACATTCAGTCCTTTGGCAAGGGCATCCCCGGTGCGCTTGAGGTATTCGTTCAATCGGCCGCCTCCGGTGAGGAGCAGAGGCTTGGAGGGCTTGCCGGCAATGTGCGCGCGAGAGTAGGGAAGTTTCGTCATGGCGGCAATCTGGGATTTGATAGCGTCTCTTTCGGCCTCCAGACGTTCGCGGACGCTGTCTTTATGCTTTTTGCCGAGGGCTTCTTCCCGTATGGCGAGCCGTTGCCGGAGCCTATCCAGGATGTTGGCGGCCGTTTGTTCGCTCTTGATTTTGCCGGCCGGGTAAGCTGCCTTATATACTTCCCCTATCGTGCAGAGATAGTAACTTGAAAGGAATTCCCAGAACTGCATTTCTTCCCTGCTGACGGGAGAAAGTTCTTCCTGTACTTTTATTATGCTCTGGATTCTGGCAGGGTCAATCGCAGGCAGCGACAAGGAGTCGCACACGACTCCGGTGTATGTACGGTGGGCGAAAAACACGGATACCCGTGTGCCGGGAGCGAGGGGACGAGGAGCCTTGTACCAGGGAATCCACTCCAAACGTAGCGGCAGAATAACTTGTATGAAACATTCCTCGGGCATACAAAGACAAAAATATAAAAAATAATTTGGAAAGTCTTAAATTATTTATACCTTTGCAATCCCGCTATGGGAAATGGTGCTGTAGCTCAGGTGGTAGAGCAATGGACTGAAAATCCATGTGTCGCTGGTTCAACTCCCGCCAGCACCACAAAAAGCCTTCCGGATTTCCGGAAGGCTTTTTGTATTCTACTATCGCTGCTGGTATAGTATTGAATCAGGGGCTTGTGGCCAATTCGTTAAATGGACCTAAATGAACAGATAGTTTGCCATTTTTAAAGCGTAATTTTGAAAAAAAAATATGCTTAAAAAGATGACCAAACGCTTCTACCAAGAGCCCCGGCTCAGCCTGGACTACATAGTAATCAATGACTTACTCTGCACTTCTCCCGGAGTAGGCGAGAGTGAAGGCACCTCCGAAGAACCCCTTTTCCCCTAATTGCATAAATCACAATACTGCCATGAAACAAACCCGAATAATTGCCGCTGCAATGGTAACAGTTATTGCGGTGGCCTGTACTGTTGCCGGCCCTGAGAGCGTAGATACTCCCAGTCTGAGCGGCCAGGAGCTCACCCTTACCGCCACGTTAGGCGAGCCGGAGACGCGCACGGAGCGTGCGTCGGACGGCTCGGTGCTGTGGAGCCCCGGCGACGAGATAAGCCTGTTCTACGGCAGCGGCAGCACCGGCGGCAGCCGCTTCACCGC
>JAFWPT010000360.1 GCA_017509375.1 Bacteroidales bacterium
GCGGGTGGAGCCTGCCGCCAGGCACCCCAAGGGAAGGATGCACCAGATTCTTCGAGGAACGATGAAGACGGTTTCCCCGGAAGACACCACCGGAGTGCGCCTGATGGGTGAAATACCGGAAGCCGGGCAGACTTATGCCTACCTGAACACTGCCTATCCCTGCTTGAACGAGAAGCAGTTAGCCATGGGAGAAACTACTTTCGGAGGTCCGGACACACTCATCAATCCGGCCGGCTGGTTCACTATAGAAGAGCTTGAGAGGGTTGCGCTGCAGCGCTGTTCCTCAGCCCGGGAAGCCATACTCCTGATGGGGTCGCTCGCCGAGAGATACGGCTACGGAGACGGCGGAGAATGTCTGAGCGTGGCCGACAAAAACGAGGTATGGCAGTTCGAAATAGTGGGTGCCGGCAAAGATAAGATCGGCGCCGCATGGGCCGCACGCCGTATTCCCGACAACCATATAGCAGTCTCCGCCAACATCCCCCGCATCGGCCGTATCGACCGCAAGGACAAAGACTTGCTGGCTTCTTCGAACGTGGAGCAGGTGGCTCTGGACAACGGTCTCTGGGACGGCAAAGGAGAATTCATTTTCTGGAAGGCGTTCAATACCGATTATGCCAAGGGGAGGAACTTCCACGACCGCGAATTCTTCATACTCAATCACTTTGCTCCTTCGCTGGGGCTCAGCTACGACATGGACGAGCTGCCGTTCTCGGTGGAGCCTGAAAAACCGGTGGATATCGCCGAGGTGATGGCATTGTTCCGCGAAACATACGAAGGCAGCGACTTCGACATGACCCGCAACGTACGTATCGCACGTCCGGAAACCAAAGACCACCCGGCAGATACAGTGGTAAGCCCGCTGGCCAACCCCTGGCTTACCACCACTATGCGCAATACCCTCAACACGATCGCCCCTGGCACGGTAGAATTCCGCCGTACGGTAGCCGTGGCCTGGTGTGCGTATTCCCACGTAACCCAGCTGCGCAACTGGCTCCCCGATTCAGTGGGCGGCATTTGCTGGCTGTCGCTCGACAACCCCGGTCAAAGCCCCCGCATTCCGGTTTTCTGCGGCACTGCCGCACTGCCCGAAGCCTACAACGTCTGCGGCCAGAAAGCATACGTGCCCGATTGCGCCCTCTGGCAGTTCCGCCGGGCTAACAAACTGGCTACTCTCGCCTGGCAGAGTACCAAAGCTGAGTTCAACGCCGCCATTCTGGACTTCGAGCATTTCGCCGCCGGCGACCTTCCCGGCAGGGCAGCTCCTTCCGGAGTGCTTACAGCCTATACACGACTCATGTACGAAGAGGCCGTAAAACGCTGGCAGCAACTGGAATACGGCTACTGGCAACGTTTCGGCGCCGGATTCTGACAGGGCTAAGGCTCCTGGGCGAGGCTCAGGATTATATCTTCGATAATCTGCGCCACAGTTTTGGAGGACGCAGTGACGTTGTTGGTGAGAATGGAAAAGGCCACGGTCCTAGAGCGGTCTCCGTCTTCCGGAAGTATATAGCCGCTGAAGCAAAGCACTCCGTTCATTGAGCCGCTCTTCATTTTTACACGACTCCTGACCTGCTCCGTGACATTCCGCATCCGGTTTTCCAAGGTACTCTTGCTGCCGGGGGCGGGCAGGGATTCAAGATAGTAATCCCTCATGGGGCCGGCATACATCTTCTTGAGAAAACGTACGAAGAACTCCGGCGACACGTAATCCTTGCGGGACAAGCCGCTGCCGTCAATGATTCTGCAGGTATTCTCCGTCCGCAGATCCATGCGGGCGAACAGCTCCTGCACCGCTGCTTCCGAGCGCTCGCGGTCAGGTTCTCCGTACAGGCGCCATGAGAGCATATTGAACAAAGTCTCGGCGAAGAAATTGTTACTCTGGTAGTTGGTATCTTTGACAATCTTCCACAACTCGGGTGACCGGGCCTGTCCGAGTACCTTGAGTCCGGCACTTGCAGCAGCTTGAGTGCCTAAGTCGGAGAATAGAAGGTCCGAACGCAACAGGCCGGACGGGGATATGTCGGCAAAGCCTCCCTCTACCAGTATGTCATTACACAACAGATAGTTACGAAAGAAATACGCGCAGGTATAAGCTCCGAAAGGGTTGGAGCACTCGAGCTTGTATATTTTCCGGTCGGCAGGGAAACTGCCCTGGAATTCGCCGAATGGTCCGTACTCCGTATTCAGGTAATACAGGGTATTGGAACTCCTGGCCGGACCGGTGACGGATGAGTTTACATAGTGCATCCACGGTGCGTCCGGATACATGAGGCTTATCACCGGAGGCTTGCCGACAGCTGAAGGCTGCACGGAAAAAGCCTGGGAGTTTTCGAAGAAATTCAAACCGGTGGGGCCGGCCCCGTAGCTGAAGCCGAGGTCTTCCGCCTGCCAGGACATTCCATGCGCCGGGCGCGTAAAGAAACGGGCATCCCCCACCACCCTGCCTCTGACGGTCTTGATGCCATGTTCGTCCAGAATGGCTTTCCAAAGCGAGAATGTATGTGCGAGAGAGTCCGCACAAGCAGAACCGGACGCCAGGGTAGGGTCTCCTCCCCCCACTATATACAAGTCACCGTCCAGCACCCCGTCTTGAATCTCACCGGTATATGCCAGACTCGTATTGAAACGCATTTCCGGCCCCAGGAAGTTGAGAGCCAGGCCGGTTGTAAGCAGCTTCACGTTGGAAGCGGGGACCATTTTCTGCGCCCGGTTATACTGGGCGAGGGTATCGGCCCCTCGCATCGCAAACACGCCCAAAATACCAGAACGCAGAGGCTCTTTCCGTGCATAAGCGGATACAAGCTTCTGCGTATCGGTATCACGCATTGCCGCACCATGGCTCACCGGAATTAGCAGGAGGGCAAGCGACAACAACTTGCTTAGCGTTCTCAAGCCTTTTTGACGGCGGCGGAAAGCTTCTCGTAAAGGGCGTCGGTCCTTTCAAGAACCTCCTTGCGGAGAGCATTGTAATACTGGCGTGGAGAGCCATCTACGGCACCCACCTTATCCCGAAGCTCGTTATACAGGGCAATAGCCTCCTCCATCAGCTCGGAAGCCTTCTCTTCGGAAACCTTTGCATTCACTGCGGCTACAAGGGAGCAATCTTCGATAAAAGCGCTCAGGACGTAGTCGATATCCTTTTTGATGTCTCTAAGATTCATATCTTTCTGAATTAATCCAATGCAAAGATAGCGATTTTTTTCATAATACGCTTACCTCCGGAGTACCTGACGCCAAGTCTTGTTCGTTATAACGGGAAGGACGTGTTCCCCGTGGCCGGCGTCGTCCATCTCCACGTAATTGGCCTTCGTCACTGGCGACGCCGAACTCTTTGTCGGATGAGCCCGGTCCCAGGTCACGAACGCTTCGTAGTCGAACTGCCAGTCCTGACCTTCGGAAAGCTTCATGGCGCGGGTGTAGATCTGGGCACGGGACGGTGCATTGAAGTAGTTGTTCTCGTTCCCGTAGTTGGAGTTCATCACGCTCATCCTGGTCGGCCTCCAGATGCCCGAGAAGAAGGTGAAGCCGCCTTGATAGACGCCGATATCGGAAGATTTCCAGCTGACAGACTTGTTCGAGGCATTGGCCGGTGATACGGTGGCCGTCAGGGTCTCGGAAGCTCCTTTCTGGAGGCTGAGGGAACTTTTGTCCAGCGAAACGCCCGTCACGGCCACGGTGGTCGGCTCGGGTTTCTGGCAAGCGGTGAATAATCCTACGCACGTGGCAAACGCTGCAACTGCCGCCATCCGGAATGCAAAGAAGGGCTGTTTCATATCTCAAAAGCTTTTGATTATTAAACCTTTATCTACACATACTCCGTCAAACGGGAGCTTGTCATAATCGGCTTTTGCTTTGAAGTTACTGTTTCTCAATGGAAAAACCAAACAAACTTCTTACGGCATGTATTATTGCCTCCAATACAAAAGAGAAGCGCACCCGGCATATATCCGGCTATATCTGCATAGTAAGTTCAAAGCTTCTACCGGCCGTTGGCTTCGTCAAGGAAGGTTGCAAGTTCGGCATTCTGCCGGATCTGTTCCCGGAAACGTTCGCCGAAATGCCCTGCAAAGGTCTCCGGCGTCTGGTCCTTGTAAAAACCTTTGGGCAGGTCGGTCCGGACGGTACCTCCGCCGTAGTTGCCTGCGGACCATCCCGGAGTAAATACGTCCTCCAGCAGGTAGGGCCCCTCATCCGAGAAGCATAGGGTTAACCTAGAATACTCGTGGCGCTCCTCGTCCCGATGATCCGCCAGGAAAATCTGGCGATGGCGATTAATCGACGTTTCTTTTTGAACTGTCTGCTTTTGGAGTTTCTTTTTCATAGTAAAATATATGACGTCCCGGCTATGGCTCGGTCATGAACAGTTCAGCTTTGATATACTCTATGCTCTTTTTGGCGAAATCAATTCCTTTCGAGCCAGGAGGGGCCACTTTCAAGTATTTTTCATACCACTGAAGAGCTTGCTTGTAGTCTTTCCTGACTTCGTAGCAATATGCTATGGTAGTAAGCGCAGATATGTACTTGGGATTGTATCGGTACGCTTCCTTGTAATGCTCAATGGCCTTATCCATGGAATCCTGCTGCATGTAGTAGCCCAAACCGTATTGCTGATGCAGGCGGGACATCATGGCGGGATCGGGCTGCAGCATCTCCATGGCTTTGTCCAGCCAGGGTTTTACATCGGCTTCAAAAGGACGGTATGCTTCCGCCTTGACTGCTGCGATGGAGTAAGCAAGGTTAACGTCGCTGGAGTCTGCCCGCCAGGCTTTAACCAACTCTTCCTCTGCTTTGTAGATAAGCTTTGTATGCCAATAACTCTGACCCAGATAGTAGTGCACATGATAGATATCGTTACCTATATCCTCCTGACGCTGAAACACTTTGATTGCAGATTCATAGTCCCCCTTACGATAAAGGGCAAGTCCTTTCAGGGGCGCTATGGTAATATTGTCAGGGTCTTCCGCCAGCAGTGGCTCCGTAACCGATACGGCTCCGTCATAGTCTTCTTTCTTAATCAGGAGGTTCACGGCTTTTGCCACCACCGGCTCGTTGAACGGCTTTGAAACGAGAGACCTGCGATAATACCACAGGGCCGAATCGTTCTGCTCCATCTGCCGGAAAGCGTCGCCCACGTAGCTCACGACGGCAGGAATAGAATCCAGCTGCAATACTGATTGTCCTGCCCGGATACTCTCCGGATAAGCCTTCAGCCGGTAATACGACTGCATTAGCCTGATCTTGTAAAGAATACTGTCCGGGCTAAGGGAAGAGAGCATCAAGTAAGTCCCTGCAGCATCTTCATAGGCCCCGTTCTGGAAATGACAGTCGGCCAGCTCAGCCATTACCCCTTCATCAAACGAATCAGGCCGCACTATGGTCAACAAGGTCTCCACAGCATCGTCGATACGGTAGATACTTTTCAGGTACCGGGCCTGCGCCAGCACGGAATCCCGGTGGGCGCTTTGCCCGCCGGCAGACACGCAAAGGGTTATCAATACAGCTGTCAGGAAGGAGTATCTCATAACTTTGCAAAAGTCCGGAGGCTATCGGAACAAGGCCTTCACAAGCTCCGGGACGTCACGCAGTTTGATGACACTGACACCTTCCGGAACTTTTGAATCAATTGAGCTGTAGGCACTTATAAAGATACGCCTGAATCCCAGCCGGGCGGCTTCCGCAATACGGCGGTCGGTCTGGGCTACCGGACGTATTTCACCGCTCAGGCCAACTTCTGCCGCAAAGCAGCAGTCTGACGGGAGGGCATAATCGAAGTTGGAGGAAAGTACTGCGGCAATCACCGCAAGGTCGCATGCCGGATCGCTCACCTTGAGCCCTCCGGCCATATTCAGGAACACGTCTTTGGCGCTCAGGTGGAAGCCGGCACGCTTCTCGAGCACCGCCAGCAGCATATTAAGACGCCGGCCGTCGAATCCTGTGGCCGAACGCTGGGCTGTGCCGTAGGCTGCCGATGAGACCAATGCCTGAACTTCGAACAGCAACGGCCGGGTGCCGTCAAGCATGGCCGCTATCGCCGCGCCGCTCAAGCCCTCTTCGTGCATGGGGATAAGCATTTCCGAAGGATTGTCAACCTCCCGCAGGCCCTTCCCAGTCATCTCGAAAACGGCCAGCTCCGATGTGCTCCCGAAACGGTTCTTGATGCCCCTCAGCAGCCGGTAGGAGCCTCTGTTCTCCCCTTCGAACTGGAGCACTACATCCACTATATGCTCCAGAATCTTGGGGCCCGCGATATAGCCGTCCTTGGTGATATGGCCTATGAGGATAACCGGCACGGAGCTTTCCTTGGCGAAGCGGAGGAGCAGTGCCGCCACCTCCTTTATCTGGCTGACGGAGCCCGGCGCGGAGTCCACCGACGAAGTGTACATCGTCTGGACGGAATCCACTATCATCAGCTCCGGCATCAGCGAGCGTGCCTGGGAGAGCACATCTTCTATACAAGTTTCGCAGAATATGAGACAGTCTCCTGCGGCGGACTCGCCGGCCAGCCGTTCAGCCCTCATCTTCACCTGTTTCTCGCTTTCCTCTCCGGTTACGTACAAGGTACGCAAGGACGGGCATCCAAGGGGAATCTGCAAGCTGAGGGTGGATTTGCCTATACCCGGCTCGCCGCCTATCAGTATGAGGGAACCGGGAACCACTCCGCCTCCGAGCAGGCGGTCAAGTTCTTTCATACCAAGGCTGATGCGAGCCTCTGAGGAATAATCTATATCTTTGAGTCTCTGCGGTTTACGTTCATTCGAGGCGGCTCGTGCAGGACCGGCGTTACGCTTGGTCTCAGCGGGTGCCTCCACCATGGTATTCCACTCCCCGCAAGCCGGGCAACGCCCCATCCATTTTGGGCTTTCGTTGCCGCAACTCGTGCAGTACCAGACAGTTTTACTCTTCGCTGCCATTTTGTCCGAAATACCAGGGGCTGCGCAAGAGAGTCTGTGCACCTTTGCCGTTGTCGATGTTCCCTATGATACGGCTGGCCGCAACCACTTTCCTGTCGTAACCGGCCAGCGAATTAATGCGTACCAGCTGGGAGGAATGCACGAAACGTCCATCGCCGATATATATTCCGACGTGAGTCACCTTGAACGGCTTGGCGGAACCGAAAAACAGCAGGTCACCCGGCTTGTAGTCGCCGTCGCTGACCGGGGTGCCGCATTTTTGCTGCTGGCTGGCATTACGAGGCAGGAGGATACCGTTCATGAAAAAGCAGAACTTTACCAAACCGCTGCAGTCGAAGTACTTAACAGTGTTTCCGCCCCACATGTAAGGAGTTCCCGCGAGGCTGCAGGCCAGGCGGCAAATCTCCCTGGCGCAGAATTCCGACTCCATCCGCCCGGGAGCCTCGAGTCCTCCACGCACGGAAGGATCGGCGCTGCAGGCGCTGCCGCTGCGGCTTTCGGCCCAAAGGCGGAAATCCATCAATTCGTGGGACAGCACCCAGCCGCGGCGGCCATCGGGAAGCAACACTCCCGTCCAGGCACCGTCGCTCTCTCCGGTCTGCCGCAAAATGTCTCCCATGGTGATGTCGCACATAGGTGCGGAACGCTCCGACGGAGCTTCCCGTACACGGCTGTACTCAGTGATGCAAATCCACTTTGACGCAGCCAGATAGGCTTCTTTCTGCTCGTCACTTATAAAACTGAGGCTTAGTTCGGTTACCCATCCGGTATAATCCTCCGCCTGCACCTTTACCCAATACCTGCTGGTCTCGAAAGTCTGCACCAAGGCCCCCATCTGCATCTGGTTTTCCAGCGCAGCTTCATAATCCGGGGCAGCCCGCATAAAGGACGACGACAAAGCGACAACCGCCCATGTGAGAAGTGACAGAAGATTCATAACGTCTTAGAATACCCGCAGAATATTCTGGCCCCTGGAGGTACGTCCGCCGAGGGTGAAGCCTGCGGTAATCACGAACTGCATAGGCATGTTATAATCCAGATGAATCCACTGGTCTTCCTTGGTCGCCTGGGAATCGACTCCGGGACGGAAGATATTGGCCTTCCCGTTGATAACCGTCTGAAGTCCCATCTTGATATTGGCATTGATAATCTGGAAACGGGTGCTGGCCTCGGCTCCGAAGAAAATGTCGTGACCGGACATGTGGTTCAGCTTGACGCCCGTGAAGGCCAGATTGGGATACCAGGTGTATGTAGCCAGCGCGTCCACATCCAGGAACGGCAGGACGGCGCCTCCCACGCGGAATTCTTCATTGATGAACACCACGGAGAAAGCCGGCAGCATACCCACGTCGGCATATTTGTCATCACCGTATTTCAAGCCGTATTTTCCGGAAGCAATCGGGGGATACTCGAAATGAGCAGAGGTGGTAGGGAAGAAGAACGCGGCTTTGGCCATACTGGTAGTGAGGCCGTTCACAATTTTCATCTTGGAGAGGCTTACGTCGCCGAAGCGGAAGAAATTCTTTCCTACCTTAGTTCCATTGAATTGATTGTCGAAGCAAGGCTTTGCGTCAATACCTCCTCCAAGCACATAAATATTGGCCGCTATAAAAGCATTACCGTCTTCCCAGCTAAGTACGTTCACTTCGTTGTGCGCTTCGTCGCTGAACTTGAAACGGCCCTTGTAAACACGCTTGGTGTCATACTGGAAGAGTTCCAAGTTGTATGGAGACGAACTCAGCGGGATCAGCACGGAAGCAGGGGTCTTCACCCCGCTTGCATACACCACCTTCTCCTTGCCGCGGCCCTTGGAAATCTCTACGCTTAGAGAGTCCTTGTCAGCGCTGACAAGCAGGGGATAAGAGTTTTCCATAACGATATCCATGGTGTGGACTTCCCCGTCGAGTGCCGGCTTGATATTCTTCACAATGGGGAAGAACCCGTTCTTCTCGAAGCGGAAGTTATGCTCTCCCTCCCTGACTATCAGCTTGATAGGGGTGGTGCCTGCATACTCGCCGTCCATATATACCTTGCAGTACGCCGGTTCGGAATTGAACAAGTACTCGCTGTACTGCTGCATGGATACCTTGTATTCGGTAATCTTGTCTTCTTCTACATCGACTTCATAGCTGTCGGCATCGGTCACGAATCCGGGCTTTACCACGCGGAGGGTATGACGTCCGGTCTGGAGGGTAATGCCGCTGATGGGCACAGTTCCCACCTCTTTCTCATCCACGAAAACTACAGCGCCGGCGGCGTTCTCCTCATCGGATACCGCGAGCCTGCCGCAGATAGGATCCATAACGAACTCAACTACCTGATTCATACCGTCCACAGCCGTGATGTTCTTCTTCTCCGGCACAAAGCCCTTGGCAGTCACCTTCAGGATGTACTGACCGGGGCGCAGGGGAATGAGGTCTCCTTCATAAAGGCTGTAATAGCTGAGTTCCTGGTCCACGTCGAAACTCTTGATGTTGCTGGGACGCAGATTCACCTCGTTACCGCTGATGTCCAGGGTAGGATATTCATCGAAAGAATAGCCCTCGGCGGGTTTGACGTTTACGGAAACCGTAGCGAACAAAGGCTTGAGCTTAAACTTGTAAGACACTCCCTCAGCTTCTGCGAGGCCGAGCACGATTGTAGTATCCTTGCGCTCGAAACCGCTTTTCTCTATGCGTATGCGGTGCTTGCCTTCACCGAGCACGAAGTCTTCGGAAAGCATCCCGGGATTATTGTCCACGGTTATCATGGCACGCTCCGGGGAGGTCTGGATGCGGACGGGGCAATTGATGTCCAGACGCTTCTCCTGGTTCACCACTACGTAGGCAGTCCTCTCTTTGCCCATGGTAACCTCTATGATACCCTTCTTGGGAGCACGGTCTTCATTGGGAAGCACTTCAATGAACAGGACGTCAGCCTCAGACCAGGCATTGCACCAATCGGGACTTGCAGTTACCTCCCATGCCTTGCCTGCCGTGACATAGATACTGTCCTTAGCTCCGGAGCCGGGAGCGAATATAGCTTCCTTGGAAAGATTCAGGTCACTCAATTTCTGCTTGGAAGCCAAACATTGGTTTTTCAGCTTGTTTGCTTTGGTAATCTGTTCCTTGGTCACGCCGGGGCTCTTCTTGGCGGCATCCAGTACCTTTATCGCCTTGTCGA
>JAFWPT010000361.1 GCA_017509375.1 Bacteroidales bacterium
GCAGCAGCCTCTTCAGTCACTTCTGCAACTTCCTCTCCCTCGGCTTTGGTGCCTTCGGAAACTTCCTGATCCTCATCGGGTTTCCAGCCTTCCGGAGGCATGGCGGGGCCATAGCAGGCTGTGAAGACATTCAGTCCGAGGACCAGAGCCATTAGTCGTAAAAATGCTTTTTTCATATCGGTTTTTATCTTCTAAATGCAGATGTAAACAAAAGCTTGCATCACTACTCGGAGGCAATTGTCCATTCCACGCCGTCCTTGGTGTCTTTTACCTGGATGCCGAGGGCCTTGAGGGAGTCCCTGATGTGGTCCGATGTAGTCCAGTCCTTTGCGGCCTTGGCTGCGGCGCGTTGCTCCAGCACCATGCCCATCAGACCGTCTATTATTCTGGCGGCCCCGTCAGAACCGGCGGCTCCTTCGTCGCGAAGTCCGAGTACGCCGAACACAATGTCGTCGAAAAGCTGGCACAGGGTATCCAGGTCTCCGAGGCCGAGCTTCACGCTCCCTGCCTTGGCGGAGTTGACAAGTCTCACAGCCTCAGATATATGGGCCAGCGCTACAGGGGTGTTCATATCGTCGCACAGGGCGTCGTATATGCCGTCGAACAAGTTGCGGACGGCCTCCGATTCGGCAGGGCAGCTGTCCGGAGCCACGTTGAAACTCTCTTCGCCATAGACGTACACCGGGGCTTTGCGGCCTGCCATGGCGTACAGGTCCCGGGCGGCCTGCATCAGGCGGGCAAGTCCCTTTTCCGCCGCGAGCAAAGCGTCGTTGGAGAAGTCCAGCGTGCCGCGGTAGTGGGCCTGAAGGATGAAGAACCGTACGGTCATCGGGCTGTAGGCGCGGTCCAGTTTAGGGTGGTCGCCGCTGAAGAGCTGGGGCAGGGTGATAAAGTTGCCAAGGCTCTTGCCCATCTTCTGGCCGTTGATGGTAATCATATTGTTGTGGACCCAGTAATGCACGCCCTGGGTGTGACGGCAGGCCACGTTCTGGGCAATCTCGCATTCGTGGTGGGGGAACATCAGGTCCATGCCTCCGCCGTGGATGTCAAATTCGGTACCGAGGTACTTCTCGCCCATAACCGAGCACTCCAGGTGCCATCCCGGAAAGCCCTCGCCCCAAGGGGAAGGCCAGCGCATAATATGCTCAGGCTCAGCCTTTTTCCATAGTGCGAAGTCGAAGGGCGCGCGCTTGTCGCCCTGGCCGTCCAGGCTGCGGGTGCCTTCCAGCGTATCGTCCAGGTTGCGCCCGCTCAGCACTCCGTAGTGGTGGTCCCGGTTATATTTCTGAACGTCGAAATAGATGCTGCCGTTGGACTCGTAGGCATATCCTGCGTCGAGAATCTTCTTGACAGCTTCAATCTGCTCTACGATGTGTCCGCTGGCACGCGGCTCGATGGACGGCGGCGCCACGTTGAGCAGCCGCATGGCTTCGTGATAGCGCAGGGTGTATGCCTGCACCACCTCCATGGGCTCCAGCTGCTCCAGGCGGGCCTTCTTCGCTATCTTGTCCTCGCCTTCGTCGGCATCGTGCTCCAAGTGGCCTACGTCAGTGATATTGCGTACGTAACGCACCTTGTAGCCCAAGTGCTTCAGCAGTTTGCTGAGTACGTCGTAGGTGATGCCCGGACGGGCGTGCCCGAGGTGGGCGTCTCCATATACGGTAGGGCCGCAGACGTACATTCCTACGTGCCCTTCATGAACCGGTTTGAAAAGTTCTTTGCTCCTGGTGAGCGTATTGGTCAGTCTGAGAGGTCTCATAGATTGCAAAGATACAAAAAGTCGCTTAAGAAACTACGGCTATTCCAGCACAAGTTCTACGGGGCAATGGTCGGAGCCGTAGATTTCGTTATGAATATCCGTCGATTTGATGCGTGGACGCAGGTCGTCCGACACCAGGAAATAGTCTATGCGCCAGCCTACGTTCCGCTCGCGGGCAGCCATGCGGTACGACCACCAGGAGTATTTGGCTTCGTCAGGGTGCTGGAAGCGCCAGCTGTCGGTAAAACCGGAGGCCAGCAGTTCGCTCATCTTGCCCCTCTCTTCATCGGAGAAACCGGCGTTGAAGTGATTGGTGTCGGGGTTCTTGAGGTCGATGGGTTCGTGCGCCACGTTCATGTCGCCGCAGACTATCACACCTTTGCGTTCCTTGAGGCCGCACAGGTACTCGCGGAAGGCGTCTTCCCACTGCATGCGGGAGGGCAGGCGCCTGAGTCCGTCCTGGGAGTTGGGGGTATAAACGTTTACCAGGTAATACCCTGGCAGGTCGAGGGTAATGACGCGCCCCTCGGTCTCATGCTCCGGGATGCCTATCCCGGTACTTACCCTCAGGGGTTCCTCCCGGCTGTAGATACAGGTTCCGGAGTATCCCTTCTTCTCGGCGTAGTTCCAATAGGATGTGTAACCCGGGAATTCCAGGTCTATCTGTCCGGCCTGCAGTTTGGTTTCCTGAAGGCAGAAAAAATCGGCGTCGAGTTCTACGAAAATGTCTGCAAAACCCTTCCCGGCGACTGCCCGGAGGCCGTTAACGTTCCAACTGATGAGTTTCATATTCGCAAATATAGCACTTTTTCCTATCTTTGCCGACAATGGAAAACAAGAAGGTATCTCTGTGGCAGATTTTCGCCGTGTTCGCCAAAATAGGAGCGTTCACGATAGGCGGCGGTCGAAGTAGTCCATCTCGGCAATCGGCAGACAGAAGTAAGCCAGACGTTCCCAACTGGTGTAGAGAC
>JAFWPT010000362.1 GCA_017509375.1 Bacteroidales bacterium
GCAGGTTGCGCACAAACGACACCCGTATGCTTCCGGGGCCCACGTCGCCCACGAAACCGTAGTCTTGCACCGTGCCGTCGGAAAGGGTGCGGGGGCCGCGGCGGGAGGAGGTGATAACCCCTGCGTCGCAGCCGGAGAGGCCTATGGCATCGCAGCCTATACGCTGCAGCTTGGCCACCACCAACTTGTTGTACCAGCCGGCATAGACCATAGTCACTGCCTGCAGGGTAGCGGAATCTGTGACCCTGCGGCCCTCTATCTTGAGCTCCGGAATACCCAGGGCCGCCTGCACCCGGGACGCCAGCACATTGCCTCCGTGGACCAGCACTTTGGAGCCGGCAAGAGCTACGAAATCACGGCAGAAGCCATCCAGGGCCGCTTCGTCGTCCAGGATGCGGCCACCTATCTTCACTACTGTTATCATAAGCTTTCAAGCATTCGTTTCATTACCACCTGGGCGGAAATCTCACGGTTGGCGGCTTCCGGAATCACCAGGCTGCGGGGGGAGTCTATCACCTCGTCGCTCACTATCATATTGCGGCGCACAGGCAGGCAATGCATGAAGTATGCGTCGTTCGTGACGGCCATCTGGCGGGCGCTCACAGTCCAACTGCGGTCTGTGCTGAGTATTTTGCCGTACTGCTCCGGACGAGTGACTCCGGGGCAGCTCCAATTCTTGGCATAAACGAAATCGGCCCCCTCGAAAGCCTTCAGCTGGTCGTATTCTATGCGGGCTCCGGCAGTGAAGCGGGGGTCCAGTTCGTAGCCCTCCGGATGGGTAATCACCAGCTCGTAGCCGGCCGCCACCATCCATTCCGCAAACGAATCGGGAACCGCCTGGGGCAGGGCCTTGGGGTGGGGAGCCCAGCTCAGCACCACCCGCGGCTTCTCCGTACGCTTGTATTCCTCTATGGTAATGAGGTCCGCAAATGCCTGGCAGGGGTGCACGGTGGCCGATTCCAGGCTGATTACCGGCTTGCCTGAGTATTGTACGAACTGCTGCAAAATGGTCTCTGCGTAATCTGCTGCGCGGTCTGTGAGCCCGGCGAAGGAACGCACCCCAATGATGTCGCAGTAGCTGGCCATCACCGGGATAGCTTCTCTCAGATGCTCGCTTTTGTCGCCGTCCATCACCACCCCCAGCTCCGTCTCCAGCTTCCAGCTGTCCTGGCCTACGTTGAGCACTATGGCGTTCATCCCAAGGTTCTGGGCAGCCTTCTGGCTGCTCAGGCGGGTGCGGAGGCTGTTGTTGAAGAATACCAGCAGTGCTGTCTTGTTGCAGCCCAGGGCCTTCCAGGCGAAGCGGTCGGCCTTCACCGCAGCCGCTTCCTTCAAAGCCAGCTGTAAGTCGCCAATATCGTTTGCGTAAAAAAACTGTTTCATCTTCGTAACAACTTAGCACTTAGGTGAAAATGCGGCAAAGAACCGGTCAGCTTCCGCTTTCGTCAGGCACAGCGGAGGCAACAGGCGCACCATATTCTTGCCGGCCACTCCGGTAAAGATATGCTTGTCGTATAGCAAAGCACGGCGCAGCGGACCGACCTCACCGTCGAACTCGATGCCTATCATGAGGCCGCGGCCGCGGACATCGGCAATCCGGGGACTGCCGTTCCAGCCGGCTGCCAGCTCCCGCAGGCCGGAGAGCAAATACTCCCCCACCTTCGCAGCATTATCTATAAGATGCTCATCTTCAATAATATCTAGCACGGCCAGAGCGCAGGCGCAGGCCAGGTAGTTACCACCGAAGGTAGTGCCCAGCATTCCCTTCACCGCCTTGAATTCCGGAGAAATAAGTATGCCTCCGCAGGGGAAGCCGTTGGCAATTCCCTTGCCCATGCTGATGATGCCCGGACGCACTCCCGCCCACTGATGGGCGAAGAATCTGCCGGTCCGGCCGTAGCCGCTCTGCACCTCGTCCAGGATAAGCACGGAGCCGTACTGACGGCACAGGCGCTCGAGCCCTTGAAGGAATTCGGCGGATGGAATGTGTATGCCGCCGCAGCCTTGTATGCCCTCCACGATCACTCCTGCCACATCGCCGCCGCGAAGAACTTTCTCCACGCCGTCCAGGTCACCCAGTTCGCAGAAACTCACCTTGTGGCAGGCGTTGAACGGAGAAACGATAGCGGGGTTGTCGGTGGCCGCCACGGCCCCTGAAGTGCGCCCGTGGAAACTCTTTCGGAAGGCCACTATACGGTCCCTGCCGGTGTGGAAGGAGGCCAGCTTCATGGCGTTCTCGTTCGATTCGGCGCCGCTGTTGTCCAGGAAGAGGCTGTAGTCCCCGTATCCGCTGGCTTCACCCAGCCGCCGTGCCAGTTCCTCCTGCATGGGATTGCGTACGCTGTTGGAATAGAAGCCTATACGGCCTGCCTGCGCGCTGAGGGCGGAGACGTAACGGGGATGCGAATGTCCCACGGATATCACCGCATGGCCGCCATAGAGGTCCAGGTACTCCGTGCCCGCCTCGTCCCAGAGCTTGCATCCGAAACCCCGCACCGGAGCCACGTCGAAAAGGGAATATACGTCGAACAGTTCCATGCTAAAACGCCGTTGCTTTAAGGTGCAGGCCGCAATCTTCCGGCAGTCCGCACATCAGGTTCATATTCTGCACCGCCTGCCCTGAGGCTCCTTTGAGCAGGTTGTCGATTACCGAGCACACCACCAGCTTGCCGCCATGCTTCTCCAACTGCAGCAGGCACTTGTTGGTGCCGCACACCTGCTTGAGATCAACCGGTTCCGGACTCACGAAGCAGAAGGGGGCGTCCGCATAGTAATCTTCGAAAAGCTTGACCGCTTCAGGTCCTGAAAGAGGACAGGAGCAGCTCACGGCGGCGAAAATACCGCGAGGGAAGGGGCCGCGCAGCGGGATGAAGTCCACTTCCGGCTCGCTTCCGCTGAGCTTGCCGAGGTTGCGGCGAATCTCTTCAAGGTGCTGATGACTAAAGATTTTGTAGGCGGACACATTGTCGCTGCGCCAGCTGAAATGGGTGGTAGCGCCAGGTTTTACGCCGGCTCCTGTGGAACCGGTAATCGCCGTCACATTTATCTCCGGAGGGAGTATGCCGGCGGCGGCAAGGGGCAGCAAGGCAAGCTGTATGGCGGTAGCGAAGCAACCTGGATTGGCCACGCTCCCCGCTCCCTTGATGCGCTCGCGCTGCAACTCAGGCAGGCCGTACACGTAGCCGTCCGACCCGTCCCGGAAATCTTGAGCCAAGTCTATGACTTTCAGGCCTTCAGGCCTGGGCGTTGAAGCCCAGAACGCGCGGCTTGCCCCGTGGCCGGAACACAGGAAGAGCACATCTATGCCGGCCAGGTCAAAGCTCTCGCAGAAGCGGAGCCGGGTGTCTCCGTAGATGCCTTCGTGGACCTCGCTCAGCAGCTTTCCGGCGCTGCTCGACGAGTGCACGAAACTCAACTCCGCCTCAGGATGGTTGAGCAGGATGCGTATAAGTTCGCCTGCGGTGTAACCGGCGCCGCCTATGATGCCTATCTTTATCATGAGCTAACGTTTCTCGTCGGGGTGCACGCTGTAGTATGCCCTCAGGGCGGTGGCGTTTACTTTGATGAAGCCCTTGGCATCTTCCGCGGTCCAGGCATTCGCGCCCTCGCCGTACTCACCCAACTTATTATGTACTAAATCGTTCGGAGTATCGCACCCGACGGTGGAGAAGCAATACGGGCGAAGCTCCAGGGTCACAGTGCCGCTGACGTTGCGCTGACTGCTCTCCAGCATCGCCTCTATATCTGCCATCACCGGCTCCAGGTACTGGCTCTCGTGCAGGAACATTCCGTACCAGTTGGCCACTTGGTCTTTCCAGTACTGCTGCCACTTGCTCAGGGTGAACTTTTCCAGGAACTTATGGGCAGCTATGATAAGCATGGGGGCGGCGGCCTCGAAGCCCACACGGCCCTTGATGCCGATAATTGTGTCTCCCACGTGCATGTCGCGCCCTATACCGTATGCGGAGCCTGTTTCCTCTACAGCCCTGATGGCGGCGACCGGGTCGTCGTAGGTCTTGCCGTTCACGCTCTTCAGTTCGCCCTTTTCGAAGCCGAGGGAGAGGATTTCGCTGCCGGTCTTGCATACCTGCTTGAGGTAGGCCGATTCGGGCAGTCCCTGCCTGGAATCGAGAATCTCGCCGCCGCAGATGGATGTGCCCCACAAGCCCACGTTATAACTGTATTTGAGCTTCGCGAAGTCGGCCTTGAAGCCGTGGGCGTTCAGGTAGTCCACCTCTTCCTGGCGGGACAGGTTGCCGTCGCGGGTAAGGGTGATGATTTCCACCCCCGGGCAAAGCACCAGGAAAGTCATATCGAAGCGGACCTGGTCGTTGCCTGCGCCGGTGGAGCCGTGAGCAATGGCATCCGCCCCAATTTCTTTGGCATATCTGGCTATTGCCGCCGCCTGGAATACCCTTTCGGAAGATACGGAAATGGGATAGGTGCCGTTGCGGAGCACATTGCCGTACACCATGTAACGCAGGCTCTTGCTGTAGTACTCCCCGGTCACGTCCAGGGTCACATACTTTGACGCGCCCAGCTTGTAGGCGTTTTCTTCGTTGGCCTTGAGCTGTGCGGGGCTGAATCCGCCAGTGTCGGCGCATGCCGCGTGCACTTCATATCCCTTTTCTTTAGCAAGGTACATTACGGTATAGGAGGTATCGAGGCCCCCGCTGAACGCCACTACTACTTTCTTTTTCTTGTCCATATAGTTTTTTCTTGTTTGCCGGAACGGAAAGCTATTCGCCCGGATGGTGTATTTCCAAATGCTCCTCGGGATCGTACAGCAGGCCGGTGCAAAGGCACATCCTGTAATCGTTCGCCTGCAGAATGTGAAAATTTCGGCAGCCTTCGCAGCCCTTCCAGAACTCCGGATCGTCCGTTAGTTCGGCGTAAGGCACGGGACGGAAGCCGAATTCGTAATTCATCTTCATCACGGCCGCTCCTGTGGTGATAGAGAAAATCTTAGCCTGGGGGAAGAGCTTACGGGACAGGATAAATGTCTGTTCCTTAATACGTTTAGCAATCCCCATACCGCGGAACTTATGAGCTACTATCAAGCCGGAATTAGCCACGAAGCTCTTGCCGCCCCAGGATTCAATGTAGGAGAAACCTGCGAATTCACCGTCATCGGCAAGGGCGATAACGGCTTTCCCGGCGTTCATTTTCTCAATGATATACTCCGGACTGCGTTTAGCAATACCTGTACGGCGCTCCAGCGAAGAGATGTAGATTTCCTCGCAAATCGCATCGGCATATTTTGCGTGGCTGCCGTCGGCCACTGTAACATTGATATTCATCTTTCCTGTTTTTCGGAGCGTCAGCCGGAGGGAACTAAAAACCCTAATGGCAAGACAAACCTGGATTGTCAATTGCAATTATCTTGGTTGAAAACCGTATTGAAAACAGAACAAACGGATTTCCGGAATGTGGAAGATCAATACTCGTTCAGGGTAACCGGGAACTGATTGATGAGGTTGGCGCTTCCGAACAGGGCAGCGGCGTCCAGTGTCTCCTTCTTAGGATGTAAAATATTGATTTCCAGCTTACCATCGGGTATTTGGGATAATTCCATATCCCAAAACAAGCGGCCGATAATCTCATCGCCGTAACCTCTGGCCACAAAGTTTCTGGAGATAAAAAAGTTCAAGACCAGCTTATCCAGGTCCTGCAATCCGCCTGCGGGAAGCATATTTCCGGAGGACAAAATAGCCAGCATATTACCCATATCAAGCTTGGGAGATACCGGATGGGTAGAGCCGGAGGTCAATTCCTTAATAAATGACGCAAATTCTTTACTGTCATCCCTGGACGCCAGCACAAATTTGGGATTGCTGCCGTTGGAAAGATAGAAAAGCACTTTGCGGTCCTGGTCATTACGCACAAAGCTGTGAACGGCATCTATCAATCCAGACAAAACAGTCCCGTCATCATCGTGAGCTATGTAGTACAGCTCCACGGTCCTGGATTGTGCCCTGGAAAGCAGCACGGAGCTTAACAGCAAAATGGTCAGGAAAAACTTTCTCATCGCAGTATAACTTCAAGTGTCTCAATAAACAACGCTAACTATCAGAATTTGTACACGAAGCCCAGCTCGAGGACGCCGGCAAGACCGCGCTTGATGGAGCGCAAGCTGCCGTTGAAATCGTGCACCTTCACATCTTCATACACCTCTCCGTTGAACCACGGGATTACAGGATAAATCTGGTCCGTTTCATCGTACCACCAGGACGGCTCATAGTTCCTGAAGAGCTCGCTGCTGATGAAATTGCCTTTGGCACCGCCCACGCCGTACTCGAAGCCGGCCATAAAATAAAACATGCCATCGGGGATGATGTAATACTCAGCGCCCGCCTTCACGAACGCAGAGGGCGAAAGCAGATTGTAACCCGATGAATTCACTCCGTAGCTGACCCGGTGAGGCTCCAGGAAATGCCTGGTCACATTGGTCCTTTCCGGCAAAGTAAACGAAAGCTTGTAGTTTTCCGAAGTGGAAAGCTTGGTGTAGAGTTTAAGACCGGCATCTGCAATCCCCTTTAACTCCTTTGTTATGCCGTATTCGAAGGAGGCGAAGTGGAGGGAAATCGCCAGGTCCGTGAAGCCGTAATTCTCCTTTGCACTGAGGCTGTACTCGCGGACATCAGGGAAAGAGTACGACACAGTTCCTTTTCCGGTGGTTTCGGAACTCTTGACGGTAAACCAGCTGTGTGCGATTCCCAGACCTATCGCCGGGACATACTTGAACTTGTCATCCATCTTGAGGCTTATGCCGAAGTCAACCCCGGCTTCTATTCCCATGGACTTGGGGTTCTTATGCACCGCGGTCACGGTATTTACCGTCAACGGATTGAATAACAATGAGGTATATGCCCTGGCACGGAACCTCTTCTGCTTCAGGGAGAAGCTCTCCATGCTGTAACAGCCTTTGCCCATCCTGGAATTGTGGGTCAATACGAAGTCATCGTCATCATAGGTAAAGGAGCCTCCGGGAGGGAGGACTGCATAACCGCTTTCGTTGAACACGAGAGGATAACCGTTGTAGAGCAGCTTGGGACCGAGCTCATCTTTCTTGTCCACGATTCTGAACGCCCCGCGGGGGAAAGTACAGGCCCGGTTCACACGGCCCTTTATCTTTTCAATGCGGAATACGGACTCGTCGGGCATCCATACACATTCCAGTACGATACGGAAGTCGCCGCCCATCATATCGGAAGCGGTAGAAAAGCTGTATCCGTCGTGGTCTTCATAATCCACGCTCTTGTCGAGTTCCACACTCGCATGCCAGACTCCGCCGAGAGACTCGAAAGCACTCTTGCGAATATTCGAAATGCTCGCCGAACGGCGGGGAAGATCCTTCACGTAGTCCGCATAACGGCTCGCCGGAACCGTCTTGCCGAAATCTTTGCTGGATATATAATCGCACCATACTCCGGCATCGGGCGAGACAAACAGGTCCAGGAAAGCATGGACGTCCGAACGCTGTTCCATTGCACAATAGCGCCCGTAATCTTCCGCAAGATCCAGAAGTCTATCGTTCATGCGCCATCTCTTGGAGGCGTCAAGGTCCTGAGCATGCAGGAGCGGCGAGACCAGTGTCAAGGCCGCAATAATCAAATACTTAGATATTCTCATAACAACAACAGGCCAAATCCTCGCAGCCTTGAGCCAAGGTCCGCAAAACACCCTATATCGCCGCCACGTAGCCAAAATGCAAATTTAAGTATTTTTCACTAAAGATGCTTCTCCTTTCAGAAAAAACTCTAAGAATAGGCAAGTGCCTAAATGCTATAGCTTTATAGCTTGTATTCAAAAAGACTTCACAGCAGCACCGTATCCGCAAAATCCAGCATCCAGGTCCAGTCCATGGCAGATATTCCATGGGCCTGGTCGCGCCGGACGTAACCCAGGCACTCACCTATGGCAGAAGTGTCGTAATCGTCCGGCCAGTCCACCTCCGGAAGCCCCGGTTTTCCGAGAAAAGACCACACCGGAGACGCCGCCTTGAGGCAAAGGAATTCCCCCCGGGTGTCGAACCAGGGATTGTCGAAGCCCTGCACCAGCAGTGCACGCGGTGCTATGCAGCTTACCAGAAGGTGCTGGTCGAAAGGCATTTCGGCCGCTTCCTTGTTGGCATATTTGGCATATTCCGGAGAGAACCAATGAGTGAAGGTGGAAGTCTCGGAATACACGTGTTCGCCGAAATTCCGTTTGGCCAGAGGGACGCCTCCGCCGCCCGTCTGGTTCACAACCACAGCGGCAAAACGCTCGTCGTATGCCCCTGCCAGCAAAGCGGCTTTGCCGAGCCGGGAAGAGCCGGTGACAAGCACCCGGGAGCCGTCCAGCGCGCCGTCGGCGCATATCATGTCCATACCCCTCATCAGGGCCCACGCCCAGGCTCCGAGCGCACGCGGGCCGCTCCTGGTGCGGCTGTCCGGCCACAGCGCGAACGCTCCGCCGTATGCCAGGGAGTCTTGCATCTCCACCAAATCGGGGTCCGCGCTCACATCGCCATAGCATGCCGTAACAAGGGCATAGCCCCTGGCGAGTATCATATCCACCGGGAAAGTGGAACGCAGGTTGCGGTTCTCATATACCCCGCGCCCTTCTTCACTTGCCTTGTTGCCGCTTATCTTGAACTCGCCGCTGTCGTCCAGCCAGCAATCCGGAATCAGCACCTCAGGGTCCCGTATGATAGTGTGGTTGCCGTAGTAATTGAGCATCAGGATAACGGGCACGGGGCCCTTTACCTGCAGAGGCTGCAGTATCATCCAGTCAATCTTGGGGCCGGTCCTGTCCGGGCTGAACCACATACGCACCTGCCTGCGCCTGGCGAAACCTGCCAGCGTAGTGCCCTCTTCCACCGCTTCCGTATATACGGGGCAGGGGCCGGGGATACGGCCGTACATCTCTTTTTCGAAAAAGGAGAGGATTTCCTCGCGCCGCCGCCTCCACTGTGTCCTGTCCTGCACCGGCCTGCCGTCGGCAAAGACCAGCGGATCTTCCAGGGTATATGGTTTCACTGCCGCCTCGTCCTTGTTGAATGCGAAACGCAGCTTGTTGTGCTGCCACCGGATACCGGACAACTCGTACTGGCTGTCGTCCAGGACTACGTTCTCCTTGCGCCGGAACTTAATGTCGCTGTCCTTGATGACTATATCTGATGCGTACGATTTGGGTATGTCATTACGCCCCTTCAGGTCAAAAAACTGACGCCAGGGCTTCACGTAGAGCACCTGGCCTACGTTGCCTTTGACTTTCTCTATGCTGATGCAGGAGTAGTCCTGAGGCGTGTCAGGCCTCATCTTTAGCCAAAGCAGGCGGTCGGTACCCTTTAATTTGCAGTCCCTGAGGATCACGTTGCGGGCTCCCACACATTCGCTGCCGAACACCAGCACGCCGGCTCCGTGGCCGAAGGTGCAATGCTCAATGAGAATTTCGGAATTTGTTCCATTGTCCGGGTCTGTGTCGGCCCACGGGCCCTTGCCGCCCTTGACTGCTATGAGGTCGTCTCCGGTAGCGAAACTGCAGGAATCTATGTGCACCTTGGAACAGGCGTCTATGTCAACTCCGTCGGTGCTGGGAGCCTTTACCGGCTTTACCGGGGCAAAAACCTTGAGCCCGCGAAGGCGTACTTTTTCACATTTGTACAAGTGTATGTTCCAGAAGCCGGAGTTACGGAGTTCCACGCCGTCTATCAGGATATTTTTCGCATTGCTCACGGAGATAAGCCGCGGCCTGCGGACTTCCAGGTTGGTGCAGGCAGGATTTTCTTTACGCCGCTGCCAGAAAGCATCCCAATACGGAGCGCCGCCGCCGTCGATGGTGCCGGGGCCGTGAATCGAGAAGCCGTCAACCCCTTCAGCATTTACCAAAGCTGCCGCGTAGGGTTGCAGGACACCTTCGATATGTGTCTGTGTATCAGGGTAATCCCCGGTGTTGCCGCTGCCCTTGAGCACTGCCCCGTCCGCAAGCCTGAGGTGGGTGCGAGGCTTGAAAAAGAGCGCCCCGCTTAGAAACACACCCTCCGGGACAAGCACCGTCCCGCCCCGCACGGAAGCGGCATCGATAGCCCGCTGGATAGCATCTGTCTGCAAAATGGTGCTGTCGCTCACGGCGCCATAGTCCATTATATTGAAGGTCTTTGCCTCGGAGCCTTTTACCTTCTGCGTGGAGCCGGCGAACCAGGGGTCGATACGGGTGCTTCCATCCGGCCAAAAACCTATGGAAGCAACAGCCGCTAAAGTACAAAGGAGAATTGCTTTCATACCTTCAAATATAAGAAAAATTATGGTTATATTTGTGTGTTCGCACACAAATCACTTATGTTCAAGAGATTACTACTTTCTGCGTTATGCCTCTCGCTCGGCATTTTCTATTTTGCCGGAAACAACGCTTCCCACTACATAAAATCCCTTGGCTCCTGGGGGCCTTACTCGAAAGAGTATTTTGGCATTTCACATATCGGGGACATTTCCTCCGAAATTCAGGTAGAGTTTTGCCTGGTAACCGGGCAATACAGGCGTAACTTCAAGATTCCAAACGCTTTGTTCGAATCCGGAGTGCACCCGTGGGCGGTCTCGGCAGACATGAAGCACATTACTTACAGGCACGAGATAGAGTGGAAGGACAAGGTGTACGTGGATGCCACCTGGCACGTGCTCGATTCCTGCAGGGTGCTTCTTGAAGCCAAGTGTGTGAACAATACCGAACTGGTCCAGAACATCAGCCTGCAGCTGGCGGTGCGCAAGGCCGGCGGCAGCAAGGGGCAGTGGGTTCCCGAAATCACCGAAGGCCCCGGCCGCTTTTCCGTACGATATCCCGAAGTGAATGATACTTACAGTGTTGTATGGGACTATCCGCTAAGCGAAGTGCGTCAGTGGCAGTGCTCCAAGTTGGAGCAACTCATGCCGGTGAAGGTCCACGACCACGTGTTCAAGAATTTAAAGGGTGACTTCAAAGGACATTTCACGGCCAATTTCCTGCGGCCCGTAGTGCTGCAGCCTCAAAAGGATACTACAATTTGGCAGATGATAGTCTGCGGCAAAGACTGCGACGCTGCAGCAATACCCACCTGCAAAAGTGAGTGCAAAACGGAAATGCCGCTCGGCCTGCAGCTCCTCCATGCAACCCTGCTTACCAATGTGGTATATCCTATAGACGCATTCGGAGAGCCTGTACGCCATTTCTGCCCGGGCAAGAATTGGAACAGCCTCTACACCTGGGACTGCGGTTTCATAGGCTGGGCAATGAGCGAAATCGACCCTCAACGGGGTTACGAAATCATACGGCAGTACACGACAGGCCCGGAAGAAGAAGCCCCTTTCGTACACCATGGGACCCCGCTGGCCACACAGATATTCGCAATAGCCGACGTGTGGAAGCGCTGCGGCTGCGATGAAGCCCAGCTGCGGGAAATCTACCCCAGGCTCAAGCGATTCTACGACTACATGTCGGGGCCTGAGTTCCGAAAGCCGAGCGGCCTGCTGGAGACCTGGCATCTGTTCTACAACAGCGGAGGCTGGGACGATTACCCGCCGCAGCATGCCCTTCGCCCCCAAAAGGAATTGCGTGCCCGCACCACTCCCATGGTCTCTACTTCTTACTACATACGCTGCGCCAAGATTCTACGGCTTATAGCCAGCCATCTGCAGGGAGTTTCCAAGGCAGGACAGAAAAGGGCATTTGCAGCCGATATCAAGCAGTTTGACGCAGACATCGCCGCCATGTCGAAGGGGATCCTGGACAACGCCTGGGACCCCGGGAGCACTTACTTCGGCTACGTGGAGCATGACGCCGCGGGCAAGCCGCTGCAGATTTACCGCACAGCAGACGGGGCCAACTTCAACATGGGACTGGACGGCGTGAGTCCCCTGGTGGCCGGCATAGTCTCCCCCGCGCAGAAAGACGCTCTGCTCAGCCATATTTTCACGGAAGGCCGCTTGTGGAGCCCCTGCGGCATTACCGCAGTGGACCAGACGGCCCCTTATTACCGCATTGACGGCTACTGGAACGGCACCGTGTGGATGCCGCACCAGATGATATTGTGGAAGACCATGCTCGACCTGGGACTTCCCGGTCAGGCACGACGGATAGCCAGTACCGCCATGGAAAACTGGGAGCGCGAGTGCGCAGACTCATATAACTGCTACGAGCATTTTATGATTGCCACGGGACGCGGCGGCGGATGGAGCAATTTCTCCGGCCTGTCTTCGCCCATAATCAACTGGTACAACGCCTACCATAAGCCCGGTACCGTTTCCACGGGCTTCGGCACTCTGGTCTGCAAAGAGGAATGGAATGAGGCTTATACCTCCGTGTCGCTCACGCTGGAATTCGACAAAGAACTGGCCGGCAAAGAAATAGCCATCATAGTCTGCCTTGCCGACGGCCCCAGGGATATAGTGGTAAAGGCCGGCAAGAAGGCTGTCAAACTAAAAGTGTAACTTAGTCCAGACTGCTCTCCAGCAAAGGGAGCACGCGTTTGGGATGACGGTACTGGAGTATCATGTCAACCATACGCTCGCGGTGCAGGTCCGAGCCGGCTACTGCATACATTTTATGCCGCAGCAGCCATTTGGCTTTGGACTTGGCCGTATGTCCGTAAGCCCCGGACAAGGATCCGAGATTCAGCTGGAACAAGACTCCTGAAGCACGAAGTCTCTTATAGTCAGCCTTTTCCATATAGATATACCGCTCCGGATGCGCCAGGACGGGGAAGTACCCTGCGCTGCGTATATTGTCCAGAAGGCCTTCGAAATTTGCCGGAGGATTGAAGTAGCTGGTCTCCACCAGCAAATGCGTACCCAGCTCTCCAATGGGCAGCAAATCCCGCGCGGCAAGCCTGTCTATAAACAAGCTGTCCATCATATACTCCGCTGCAAGGTGCAGGCTTACCGGTCCGGTATAGATCTCCTTAAGACGCGCGAAGCGGGCCTTGAGCGCAGCGGTTTCGTTCGGCACGTCTTCCATGATGTGAGGCGTGAGCCAGAGGGTATTCACCCCTTCCCGCTCAAGACGGGCGAGTACGGCCAGGGATTCCTCCTCCGACCGTACTCCGTCGTCCACGCCCGGAAGGACGTGGCTATGAAAATCCGTTATCATCAGTTTTTCGATGCGGCTGTCTTCTTTCCGTCAGCATCGTTGTAATAGCTGTGATAATAAGAATGATAGCCATAGCGGTAGTAATAACGGCCGCTGCTGGCGGAAGTGCCGTTGAGAATCATTGACAGGCTCTTGAATTTGCCTTGCTGGTAGAGACCTTCAAGGTCACCCAGCATCGTGCGCTCGAACAAGCCAGCACGTACAATGAAGAAGGTACGGTTGCAACTGCGCTCGATAATCTGGGCGTCGGCAACTATCTCGATGGGCGGGCAGTCGATTATTACGTAGTCGTAATCTTCCTTCAGGCTTGCAATGGCACTCTCGAAGCGCTGGTCCGCAATCAACTCGGTAGGGTTCGGAGGCACTGTACCAACGGGCAGTCCAAAGAGAGTAGGATACTCTGAATTGGAATGGATCAGGCCCTTGAGGTCATCGGTACGGCCGGCCAGATAATCGGCAAAGCCGACTTTCACATTACCCATGTTCTTGGACTGGGAGCAGTGGCGGAAGTCGCCATCTATAAGCAATACTTTCTTATTCTTGATAGCCAGGGCAAGAGCCAGGTTCAAAGAAACGAAGGACTTGCCGGAACCGGGGTTGAAAGAAGTCAGTCCGATGACGCAATGAGGCTCGGTCTGGGTCATGAATTCCACGTTGGTACGAAGTATTCGGAAGGCCTCGTTGATGGCGTTTCGATTGCCCTTTTCTACTACGATCGCATTTCCTTCGCTGTCTGTCTTCTTTCTCAAGAATCGGATGAACTGCCTGCGGGACAGATATTTACGCTCTTTGTCGCTGACCGGGATCTCGCCCAGGAAAGGAACCGACATTCCCTTCAGGTCGTCGCGGCTGCGGACAGTGGTATTGAGTGCGTTCATCAGGAAAAGCACGCCCACGGGGATGAGCAGTCCGAGCAGGAAAGCCACCAGGAGTATCTTGCTCCTGGAAGGAGAGATAGGGCTCATGGAACCGGTAGGAGGATCGATTATACGGGTATTGTAGGCGGTAAAGGCCTGGCCGAGCTCGTTCTCTTCACGCTTCTGCAGCAGGAACAAGTACAGGGCTTCCTTGACTGCCTGCTGGCGCTCTACGCCGAGCAAGTGCTTGGCCTGGGTAGGGTTGGCAGCGATACGGGAAGTATTCTTGCGTTCGATTTGCTGGAGGTTGGCAATCTGGGACTCCAGCGAAGTGATAAGGTTGTCCACTGAGCCGACGATGGTGCGGCGCATCTCCACGATGGCGTTGTCGGCCTGGATGACCAGCGGGTTGGAAGTACTGGAATTGGCCAGCAAACTGTTGCGCTGGAGCACTTTGGCGTTGTACTCCTTGATCTGGGACTCGATACCTCCGCTCTCTATTCCGGAGTTTACGGGGAGGAGCTTGCCGGGATCGTTGTCGGCTACCACGTACTTGCGTATGTACCGCGCCATGGAGAGCTGGTTGTTGAGCTGCTGCAACTGGGCGTCGATGGCGCTGTTGCGGTTCATGTACATATTGGCCACGGCTTCCACGTTAGGCAGCAGCTGCTCGCTCTTGTAGGAGGAAATGTCGCTGTCCACGCTGGCGAGTTCCCTTTCGATAACCGAGAGACGCTCGTTGATGAACATGGAGGTGCTGTTCGCCACCTGGTTCTTATCCTTTATCCAGTTTTCGTTGTAAACCGCTATGAGAGTGTTGAGTACGTCCTCCGCCCTCTGGATATTGATATCCTGGATGGTGAGGGAGATGACGTCCGAGCGCTCCTTCATGTAGTTGTTGGTTACAGACAGGCGCCTGCTGAAACTGTTGGTGGTGGAGTACAGGTTGTTGCGCACCACGTGGAAAGTTCCGGGGATGTTACCGTTGAACGAGCCGTTGGGAGTGATGCGGACAGGGCCTACGGGAGTATGGATGGTGTCGTTCAATTCACCCGCCGCCGTAACGTTTCCAAGCTTTTGTCCGCTCAGGACGAAATCCTTGAGGACAAACCTCTTGCTGCTGTCGGATACGACCGTGAAGGAAGCCGACTGCATGTCCCCCAGAGAGTCGATTGCGACCTTTACCGGCAGGGTCTGGGCGTACATCAGAACACGGTGGCCGGGACCGTCCACATAACAGGAAGTCTCCAGGCCCAGACGACGCACGACGGCCATCATGTTGGATACGGCCGAGAAGGCGCTTACCTCATTGGTCACCTTGGCGTGGGATGAGACCAGACCGAGATTTGAGAAATCGTAATCTCCGGCTGAAGCGCCCTTGGACTCCGACTTGATGAGCACCTTTGCGGTACGCTCATATACGGGAACGGAACGGCGCAGATAGAGGAATGCCGCCCCCACGCAAAGTGCGACGGTCAGCACGAACCAGTACCAGTTTGCAAGGCACTTGGTAATCAGGTCCTTCAGCTGGTTTACGTCGTTGGAGTTCTGCTGGGAGTTGTTTATGTTATTGTTTTCCATATACTTAGCGGATAAAATACAAGGCTATTGTAGAAGCGAGCGAAGCCACGCTGATCCAGAACGAAGTACTCAGGACATTGTTGCCGTTGACGGTGGATTCGCGGGCCTTTACGTCGTTGGGTTCCACATACACGATGTCGTTCTGCTGAAGATGATAAACAGGTGAATTCACCACGCTCTGTACGGAGCGCATGTCCACGACATATTTCTTTTCAACTCCGTCTTCCGTGCGCAGTACGGTCACGCCGTCGCGCTTGGCACGTATGGTAAGGTCGCCGGCAGAGGCAATTGCGTCGAGCAGCGTGTAGTCGTCCCTGGTGATGTTGTAACGGCCGGGGCGGGCAACTTCGCCCATCACAGAAACGGCCAGGTTGGTGAAGTCTATCACCACCACGGCGTCCCTGGTCATCTGGCTGGAAATCAGTTTCTTCTTGATGAATGCTGCAGCCTCCTCACGGGTCATTCCGCTCAATTGCATGGTACCGAGGATGGGGAAATCGATATTTCCTTCTGCATCCAGGGTGTAACATGCTACGCCCTGCGAATAATTCAACTGGGACTGTGAGGTGCCAAGACGGGTAGGAGAATACACCAGATTGAACAAGCGGGAAATGTCCGGGTCGCTTGTGCTTACGATGATTGAAATGGCATCCTTGGGACGCAGGCGTATCTGCTCCTCCGGGCGCATCAGGGCAGAAGCGCCTTCTTCCAAATCCTGGAAATACACAATCTTCTTGGTAACGCCGCAAGACGCGAGCAAAACACAGGCGGCAACGGCCATCAGCAAATATTTAAAAGTCTTCATTCGAAACAATTGCTTGTCTTTTTAACGGGCAAAGATAAGCAAACCTTGGAAGACTCGC
>JAFWPT010000363.1 GCA_017509375.1 Bacteroidales bacterium
AGCGGGCTCCGGTGTGAGCTGCGGGAAAGATTTCTGACGCAGAGATCCCCCCTGGCCTGACATACTTACGACAAACCACAGATTATTCTCCTCATCTTTATAGACATTTCCCAGCGTATACCGGCCGATGCCGTTAAAATCGGTGAGATTTTGCTTATTGCGGTCGTTGACGATTTTACCTACCGACGTTTCCGGCGCGTGTGCTTTCAGGTCTTTCACCGGCAGGACATCCTTATAGTAACGATACACATCCTCGACTCCCGGAATAGCTTGGTCTACCGCCGGCATTTTTCCGTTGCTGGCAAGGTCCGAGCCCTTGGCATAACGCACAATGTAACGGGGGCTTTCGTCTCCGAAGAATTGCAGATTGATTACATACTTCCTGTCTTTGACAGTAAACTCCTTGATATTATCCTGCTCATTCTTGTTTTTAACCATCTGCCGCTTTATGTCCAAGAAAGGACTGGCCGTTTGCATATTGGCGTGTTCGCTATCCGGCGTATTCACATACTTGGCCTGATACAGCGTGGCAGAATTGGAAGTACCCGTCCACCAGGAATAACCCTTATAGAGGAAATGGATACCGGACACTTTAAGTTCTTGGGCCACCCTCTCAAGAGAAGTGCCTAATACCGCGTTGTCCAGTCCCTTGTCTTTCCACATCTGAGCCACATTGCTCCAGAAGAACTTGTTGTGGAACTGGGCATTGTTCGAGCTGAAATCGTGGAAGATGGGAAGGCCGTAAGGGCCCGTCCAGCCCACTTTGCTATAATTGAAAACGTTTGTCTGCCACTCTTCCGGGTAACACATGGCAAAAAGCATTTCCGCAAAATTCTGCATATGCTCCTTGCTGACATCAAGCTTGGTAGGGAGAACATAGGTTACGCCGTTGCTCGCCGTATACGACCACAGGTTCTGACTGGGGAGCGAACCCACGCACATCCAGTGGGAATCCTCCTTGCCCTCGGGGCCAAACGCCGGACGTACGCATACCCAGTATTCCTCTTTGCCATCGGCGTTATTACGCTTGACCACATCGCCGAAACGGTAATAGGCTGCGTACGAGAATGAGCCATTATCTCCAGACTGTTCCACCGAACGGTAGATAATCTTGGAAAGGTGCGGAATGGACGGAATCTCCACCTTTACCTCGGCCCAGGACGAGGTTCCATCCGTCTTGGTATAGGTAAGCGTTCCTACCTCCGGGTTACGCCAAATGTAGGTGGGCGTTTGCTCGGTGATGGTATATACATTCACCAGGTCTGCAAAGCTGCGGGCCGCAGCAGCGGCGGAGTTACTCTTCACGATGCGGGCCTGCGAATCGGAGCCATCGGGAATGCCAATCATTGGCTCAAAAGTCTTTCCTTTGTAGTCCTCTGTGACGTCCGAGGCTGCGACGAGCTGCCCCACCACATCCCAGAACTGTTCCGTTTTCTCGGCCTTCTCCTGTTCCTGAATCGCCTGCTGCTCTTCAGGGGTAAGCCCTTTCTGGCAAGAGAGCACAAACAAGCCCAGAGCACTCATCAGCACCGGCAGGCAAATATTCTTAAACATGTCTTTCATAGTCATTGATTATTCATCTGGTTTCGTAATTTCCGGATCGGCGTCCAGGTCAACGGGGCCGTAATAGTCAATGTACCTGTACACATCTGTAAAGCCGTTAATGGGATGCTTGACATGGAAGCGGCCATC